>JAAEPA010000114.1 GCA_024222475.1 Gammaproteobacteria bacterium
ACCAACGAAATACTGTTCCATGGCACTATCGATGGCGCCAGTGTACACCCGAGAATCGTGGTACAACGCGCACTGGAGTGCAACGCCGCTGCAGTCGTTATTTACCATAATCACCCTGCCCAGGTGGCGGAGCCCAGTATGGCAGATAAGGCCATCACACGGCGATTGAAAGACGCTCTGGCATTGGTAGACATTCGCTTGATCGATCACTTTGTGGTCTGTGCCAGCGAGGCTGTTTCGTTTGCCGAGCAAGGATTGCTGTAGCCACTGGAATGACCGGTCTGATTAGATCGGCCAACTCATAACTCAACTCAACGGTATTCTCCCGTCCATCCGGAGGTGTATTTTCGCCTCCGGGCGTGATGCGCCTCTATTTTCCCGTAAGCACAAATCAGGAGGCACATCATGAATGTACTAACCGATTTTTTCGGTGAGGCTATTTTCACCTATACCCGTACTCAGGCCATTGCCGATGGCGTGTTGGTCGATGTATCAAAGACCGCGCGTGAAGCGGGCTTTCGCTGTCCCGTCGCCATGACCCAAACCGCCTGGGAAGACAATGTCGCCTGGTCTGCGTCGGATAGTCAACGCCAAGGCCCTCAAGACCTTGAGGGCAGACTGTGGGATGTCTTGTCTATGGCACACGGCGCAATACGCTCAGCCTCAGGCCATGAGCAACAGTTGATCTACCGGTTCCTCCGCATTCCGCGTGATGGCGTTACGAAAACCCCATCGCTAACGACGCTGAAGCTGGTGACCGGACCAGGAGATGCCGGTGAACAAGTAATCACCATCATGCTCGTCCATGAAGATTAGCCCTGTTCTACAAAAGCTGTTTAAGAAAGACACTAATTAAACAGCCCATTCAATAACGACCTATCTGCCCTGCCCGTCATGTCGATGACGGGCAGGATTCCCTTTTTTTCGTTATCCCTTCTTTGGTAAAGGTGTGTTCATCTAGCAA
>JAAEPA010000115.1 GCA_024222475.1 Gammaproteobacteria bacterium
ATATACGCTCGATAGCCGCGATTTCAGAACTAGCGCTACTAGCGGCGCCAATGTTAAGAAAGTGGACAACACCCAGGGCAATGCCTTATATACGCTCGATAGCCGCGATTCCAATACTAGCGGCGCCAATGTTATGAATCTGCGCGCCGATTCCGGGTGGGGCGTGACAAGCTATACGAGTGCGCGAGCGGCAGCTCCATTCTCAATTCTTGATGGAGTCTACCAGGCCCTGCAGCTGATGCTCAGCGTCGATGCCGATGTTCAGTTTCCCCCGTTGCGTCTATACTGGAGTCCCTTCAATGCACCTACCATCCCTGTCAATCTTGACGCTGGCGCTATCGGTACTAGTCACTTTTCGAGTTTCGGCGCCAATCCCGGTATCTATCTCCTGGGGCTGGAAGACAGTGATACCGATGAGTTTGATCAGCATGTGGTGATTCATGAATGGGGCCACTATTTTGAGGATGCGCTGTCCCGGTCCGACAGTATTGGTGGTTCTCATGGGCCCGGTGATCAATTGGATCTGCGGGTGGCCTTTGGTGAGGGTTGGGGAAACGCCCTGTCTGGAATGGCCAAGGGAGACCCAGTGTATCGGGACTCGTTCGGAAACCGGCAGGGTCAGGACTTTGGTTTCAATCTCGAGGGCCAGGCGGGACCAAACCCCGGTTGGTATAGCGAAGAATCCATTCAAGAGATTCTCTACGACCTGTTCGATGCCGATGCGGACGGTGTCGATAACCTGGCGCTGGGTTTTGCCCCCATCTATGATGTGATGGTGGGTCGGCAAAGAACCACCACCAGCCTTACGAGTATTTTCAGTTTCATTAGCGCTCTCAAAGATGCCAATCCAACAGCCGTTGCAGGTATTGATACGATAGTAGCGGACCAGTCTATCGATACCATCGTTGACGTCTACGGGTCCAACGAGACGAATGCCGGCAATCCCACCAGCGATGATGTGTTACCGATATATAATTCAGTCACCGTGGGCGGTCCAGCGGTCAATGTTTGCAGTGACGTTAATTATGGTCCGAGCAACAAGCTGGGAGTGAGGGCCTTTGTGCGCTTTACTACTCTCGTCAGCGCCAGTCACGGCATAATGGCAACAGCGACACTGATTCCGCCGGGTGTCGCCAATGCAGACCCGGTTTTGGCGCTGCACGATCGGGGTGAGGTGCAGATTGCAGACAGCGAGGTCCTGAATACCGAGACATTGACGAGTACCTTGACGGCCGGTCAGGAGTACGTCGTTGAGATAATTGAGTTTGCCAATATCACCACGAGTCCCATCGGACGAACCTGTTTCGATGTCACGGTGGTCGAACAGTGAGGAAAATGAAAATGGGTGCAGTAAAAATTCTCATCAGTTGTGGTCTGCTGTTGACAGCACTGGCAGCTTGTCAAGCGCCCAATGCCGAACAACAGGGCGCGCAACGGGCCACCGATCCCTCTCGCTCTCAGCCTGTTGCTGCCCACCGGTCGCCGAGCAAGCCCGGCGCTTCGGTTACCTTGGACTACGATCTGCTCACCACACCTGTCGTGGGGCAAGCCCTGGAGATTCGTTTGACGCTGTTGCCCGGATCATCTGCGGATCGCCTGCAGGTGACCGTCAGCGCGGGTGCGGGGATGATCATCGATCAGGGAGCTGAGCCCATGAACCGGTCGCCGGTAACGGCGGGCGTGGCCGCTGTACACACCCTGGTCGTCATACCGCAGCAAACCGGGCGAAGCTATGTCAATGTATTCGCCGCAATGGAGCATGCGGGCATGAGCATGATGCGCAGTTTTGCGATTCCAATTCAGGTCGGACCCGTGGCGGCAACCCAACACAAGCCCCTGCCGATTGATGCGCAGGGCCGGCCTATCATTTCAATGCCCGCCGTGGAGGAACCCTAGGAGCCTGTCCGAGAATAGGGGCCGTAGCGAGGGAAAGCCATTTTGAGCCGGATATTTCGATTAAATAAGGCGAATATTGGGCATATTTAACGAATTTAATCGGGAAATCTGGCCAAAATGGTTTTTCCGCAGTAGGTTTTCTATTCTCGGACAGGCTCCTAG
>JAAEPA010000116.1 GCA_024222475.1 Gammaproteobacteria bacterium
AGCGTGTCTACCAATTCCACCACATCGGCGAACGATAAGCTAATGGGAGATCGTTATCTTTCCATCAGCATGTCTTATAAACTACCAAACACGAATAAACACGACCGAATATAGCGACCATTTACTGGTTCGGCACATCTGCCGGGGATCCGTCACGCGAAGTCGATGAACCCCTGCTCTCGGTCATCGGCACATCATCAAAAATGGCCCCTGCTCCTGGTACATCCGTAGCAGGCTTCTCAACCCCAGCTGGAACCACTGACTCCCCTGCAGGCACATCTACCGGCTGACCTTGCTCCGCAACACCACTTGGCGACGAACTGGATGGCGCCGGCGCCGACAGCGTTTCGACAATACTTTGTTCGGTGCTCCGATGGCTCGCGAGATAGGCCAGCGATAAGCTATTTAAAAAAAACAATGCAGCTAGGACACCGGTGGCCGTGCTCAGGAAAGATGTGGACCCCTTGGCACCGAAGACGGTAGCCGAGGCACCACTGCCAAATGCGGCACCGGCATCTGCCCCTTTGCCATGCTGCAACAGCACCAGGGTGATGATCCCCATAGCCAGCAGTACGTCAACTGCCAACAATACCATGTATAAGGTGGTCAATGACCTCGATCCTCAAGCTGATTTACAAATACTCAGAAATTCCTCGCTGTCAAGCGAAGCGCCCCCGATGAGACCGCCATCGATATCCGCCATGGCGAATAGATCGCGTGCGTTATTACCCTTGACACTGCCCCCGTAAAGAATGCGTATTCTATCAGCGATTGCCTGGTCGTGTTGAGCTATTCGCCGGCGGATAAAGGCATGAACGTCCTGAGCCTGCTGCGGCGTGGCGGTCTTGCCGGTGCCGATGGCCCAAACGGGTTCATAGGCAACCACCGCATCCTGGAATCCCTCGATACCCGTCTTCTGGATTACGGCATCGAGTTGGCGGGCAACCACTTGCTCGGTAATCCCCTGCTCACGCTCATCCAATAACTCGCCTACACATAGGATAGGTCTCAACCCGGCACGTTTTACGGCAGCAAATTTTCGGGCGGTAAATTCATCGTTCTCTTCATAGATAGAACGACGTTCCGAGTGCCCGACGATGACATAACGGCAACCAAACTCCTTCAACATCGAAGCGGAAACCTCACCGGTAAATGCACCATTATCCTGATCACAGACATCCTGCGCACCCAGAGCGATCGCGGTACCCTCTATTTTAGATAATGTGTTGCCCAGATATACAAAGGGTGGACATACAGCCATCTCCGCCTGAGTGCCCTCCCCCATTCCCGCCTTTAACCCGTCGATGAGCGTCTTAATCATGGCGAGAGAGCCATTGAGTTTCCAGTTTCCGGCTACCAAAACCTGGCGCATCAATTATCTCCGTTGATATAAAATTATAAAGTTTTTGCTCAGCCGCATTTGGTTTTAAGGATTACCCACCAAACAAAGGCCGATCCAAGGAACGTCGCTGAAAAAACACGGCAGAGCAATTATTAAAAAATAAGGCGCGCAAGCTTACCGCCCGCAGGGCAAGAAATCAATTTTGTTGGGAGGATTCTTTAATCGATTTCGGGGATATACCCAATAACGGATAGATATTTAGGCACAGAGACTACGCTGTAGGGTCGAAGAGTAAGGCAGAATAAGGGCAAGGATACGGGATTGGACCATCTTGTGTTCGCCGAGCTTCACTCCAGCCCAGATAATTCATAAATTGCACTCGCCCCCGCTTGATCCCTATTTCCACAAGATTGTTGCTCAGTCGGCCATAATCGTGGATACACCACTCCTTCGAAAAATTCCTTGTGAAAATTCATGAAATATCCGGGTCAGGAAGATCCCGGGTTGAGCATGCCGTATACACCAGATCGCCCCGGCGAACCCGGTACGATTTTTTCACGACGGGACTGACAACGTAATTATCCCCTCCTGGATACAGATCGCGGAACGCCTCGACCGGTTTCACATCAAGTTTGTCTGGATTGATCTTGCACTCTAGGACATCGACACGATCACGCCTGCGCCGGATGACAAAATCCACCTCCCGGCGTGACTTGTCCTGCCAATAGAAAATATCCTCATCGGCGAAACGCAAGCGTAATGCGTCCAATACAAGGTGTTCCCACAGCAGGCCCCGGTCATCGTCACGGATAGTGTCCCAACCTTTTTCGAAAGTAACGAAGCCCGTGTCGAACGCATAACACTTGGGCCGGCTGACGATCTCGCGCTTACCGCCGCCATGAAAAGGCCGCAGCAGGTGCCCCGCATGGGCGATCTGCATCGCTTCTATATGGGCTTTCACCGTAGGACGACTCAATTCGCTCAAATTCGCCAGTTGACTGTAATCCAGTTGCCCGCCGCTCTGACGTAGCAGCAGCCGGAACAGAGACAGAAACCCCTGACGGTTGCGGATGCCAAACAGTTCCAGAATGTCCCGTGCATAGAAACTGTCAATCCATTCGTTGAAAAATGCAGAATCCTTGCGCGTGGCCAGTAGCGGCTCGGGCAATCCGCCATGGGGTGTAACCCGTCGCCCGCTGATAGAAATCCGACTTCTATAAAAGGTGCCGGCTTTGCCATCCATGGTCTCTGGATTCCGGCTTCCCTGCCGGAATGACGACACAAAACAATGCGGCA
>JAAEPA010000117.1 GCA_024222475.1 Gammaproteobacteria bacterium
ATATCGGGGAGTGATTTAATGAAGAAGTCTGAAAGCCATATTTCGTCCGCAAAGACCAGCCGCAAGCGCAACAAGAATGCCCCGAATGCGCGTGACTTAAAAAAACGCTTTGATCCCGAAGTCGAACAGTGGTTCGCCGCAGACGGGAATGCCTTTCCCTCGTCACAATCATCGATCATACCAATGCTCCAATCAGCTCAAGCCACACTCGGCTACCTGCCGCGCGATGCGATGCAAGCTATCGCAAGGCACCTTTGTGTACCACCAGCGCAGGTCGAGGGTATAGCCAGTTTCTACTCACAGTTTCGTTTCAATAAACCCGGTATAAACCGGGTCACGGTTTGTACCGGTACCGCTTGCTACGTTCGCGGAAGCGGGAAACTTATTGAAGATATTCAAACAGATCTCAATATTCAGTCTGGTGAGACCACACCTGATGGAGTGGTATCTCTGGAATCAGTCTCTTGTTTTGGCGCTTGCGCGCTTGCTCCTGTTGTGGTCCTTAACGATAAGGTTCTGCGTCAGCAAACCAGCGCATCAATGAAAACTGTTATCGAGGATATTTCCTCCGCTCCATCGAAGGATATGACAGGCGGAGAAG
>JAAEPA010000118.1 GCA_024222475.1 Gammaproteobacteria bacterium
CCTGACAGAGGCCTGGGCATTTCAAATTCTGTATGACAACCACCTTGCCAGTGGATGATGAAATGAAGCTGTTGTCCATCATCATCCAGATCAACGATAATCTCTTCGATCACAATGCGAGCGATCTTCTTTTTGAGCACCATGGGGCAATCAGGATCATGCCACACCCCGGTAAAGTCGTTTCCCAGTTCCATGATCGCTGCGTGTTCACCGGCACTTAACGGTCTTGCGGAGTCAGACGTTACCTTGAGTTCAGTCTTCACTTGCTCAACCGCTTCCAGCTTCTCGTTGAAGCGTTGCTCCAGCACCTCGGCGACCAATCGGTTGGCCGGGTCCACCTGGTCAAATTGATCAAATGCCCGCTGCGCCTCGTACTCCAGTTGCTGTAACTGGCGGCTTAATACATCACGGCGATCATTATCGCTGTCACGAAGTTGGTCGATACAGGCCAGACTTGCCTCGATCCCCAGTGGGGAGATGGATTTAAGGATTTCCTCACTGACACGTTTGTCTACCGTGGCCCCACCGAATCCTAAACAATAATGACCCCCCGTCGGGAAATCACCGTCACACAAGTAGCGTGCAGCGGTGCCGCTCTTACCC
>JAAEPA010000119.1 GCA_024222475.1 Gammaproteobacteria bacterium
AGCAATATACGGATAGAGCTATCTTCTTTACCGAACGACTCCACCAGAGATTGCTGCTCGACATCCGGCAGGCCGGCGTGAAACACCGGAATTATCGACTCGTGGGTGCTGAACTCCGCCATCAACTGCGCTTGCAAGAATTCCAGGGTGGCAATCCGCTCCGAAAAAATGAGGACTCGGGGCGCGTCGGGGGAGGCATCGGCCCCAAGCTGACCCAGTAGTTGCAATAACCGGTCATACTTACTAAAAGCGGTCTGGTCGATCACCGCCACCACCAAATCCCGCAGGTTCTCCAATACCGCTTGATCTTCCGTCAGGTCGGCCAGCAGGCGTTGTTTCTTGCTGTCGCTCTTGAGCAACTCCGGCTGAAGCAGGTCGGCGTCGTCAAGCAGGTCATCATCGTCCAGAATCTCACCGTGCAGTTGGGCCAGCCGCCGTTCAATGCGCTTCAAGCGACCTTCAAGCGTCTGCAAACAGGCTGCGGGGCTGGACAGGAAACCCTTGAGCAGGCTTATCCGGTACAGCGCATCGTGGCTGGTCCCCCGGTCGAGGGTGTGAAAAGTAGCCGCCGCCAACCGATCAAAAAAGGCCTCTTCAGTCGGGTTGGCCTCTATCTTGATCAGATGATCTTTGCGCTCGCTAAATTGGCCGGCCACCTGGTCCTCAATATCCTTTTTGAAACGACGGACAAACAGCCCGGCAATTTCCTCGGCGGTGTAGTCGCTCCGGTCGGCAATCGCCGTAGGCTCCAGCATATTCATCAGGTTGGCAAAGCTTTCGGGGCGACCATTGTGGGGGGTGGCCGAGGTCAGGACCATGCTGTCGCAGGTCCGGGCCAGCAGGGTAGCCAGACGATTACGGGCGCTGCCGGTGTTGGCCACATTGTGACACTCATCGATGACAATCACGTCCCAATGACACTGCTCCAGGTAGTGCCGGTACTGGGCGTCGTTCTTGAGGGTGTCCACCGAAACAATGACCCGGTTATAGTAATAGAATGGATTCTTGTTTGTTGGAATCTTGGCCCGCACGCGTTGCAGGCCAACCGAGTCGAGCCGGACCAGCGGGATGGCAAATCGGGCCCACAGCTCCTCCTGAAACTGGGCAAGCATCGAGCGGGTAGCCACCACCAGAATGCGGTCTCCACGCCCACGCTTAATCAACTCGCTCAACAAAATGCCGGCTTCAATCGTCTTGCCCAACCCTACCCCATCGGCAATCAGAATCCGGGGACGCAGCGCTGATAGGGCCTTGTGAGCTGACTCCACCTGATAGGGCGCATCATTCATCGCGCCCTGGTGGCCCAGATATATTTTGTTATCCGTAGGCGGGGTGCGCCGGAGCAGGCTTTCTAAATAAAGCTTGGAGCGGCGATACTGGGGACTGGTATCCGTGACCAACCTGGTATCCTGCGGCCTGAGTTCGGTGATCTCTTCCAGATCACTCAAAAAGACTGCCTCGTGATTGCGCACCAACTCCGACAAACCAACCACTTTGATGGCCACCCCTGAGCCGGCTCTAACCGGCAGGGTCGTTTTAACCAACCACTCCTCATCGCGGATCAAGAGCCGAGCGCCCGGGGCAAAGGTTAATCCGTGATCCAAGCTAGACCTCCACCCTCAGGTCCGCTCGGCCGATCGAATGAAGCACATAATTCAACACTTCGGCATCGTCGTCAAGGCCCAGTACAGAGGTGGTATCTGGTTCAACATCTTTATCGTCGATAAAATATTCGACCGCGCCGACAATCAAGGCCTGTTGCTCCGTAGAATACTGGCCGTAATTGGCCAGCACGGCTAACAAAGATTCGGCAATCGCTTCGGCCAGGGTTATATCAAGAAACTCGTTTTTCTGGAGGGCAGTCCGTATTTCTTGTACATGGCCGGCTACCCTGTCGACCAGATTAGCGATGTCCTCGGCAGGCAAAGCCTGGCACAACGGGTTAAACGCTTGATAAAGCTGGGGATTGAGTTGGGGCAACGGAGATTCCGGTTTGCTGGCGGTCATTGGCAGTATCCTTTGGGTGCTCTTAGGGGGAGCCTCCCGCTTGAGTGTTGTTGGCAAAAATCAACCACAGATTTCGCAGATTGGCTGGATTTTTACTAAATGAAATGGCTTAATCTGTGAAATCCGTGTAATCTGTGGTTAAAATAATGCTTTTATCAGCAACAATACTTAACATGGAGACATTCCTCTTATGAATGGCAGCTTTCTTTGGCAGAAGAAGGCAAACAAAAACGCCAACCTTGACCAGCCGGCGTCCCTATGCTAACATATCGGCACTATAAACAAACTTGACCCGGTGACGCCACCTGGTCCGGTAATGGCTAAAGACCCTCTCATGGTTTGGCGACCGGGGGTCTTTTTATTATGTCACCAGTTTATTCTATCACATTTAACCAGCGCTGACAATGATTTTTTTGGCGGTCTTGAATACCCTGTTTTTTTGAGCTTCATCGTACTCTTGCCAATCCCGGGCCGACCGGTCAAGAGGATAACGGATGGGTTAGCTGTTGCCGGCAACGGTATCTCCAATCTCAAACATCGATGGCCATCAAATCCTCACCCAAATAGAGTTCACCATCATAATCTTTGCGTACATCCTCAGCCACGGAGTGCATCATCACTTCGGATTTCTCCCTGAAATGGGTCAACACTAACACCTTTACCCCGGCCCGGCCCGCGATTTTCCCCACCTGGGGTGAACAGGCGAGAATATGTTTTGCGATCAGTTTGCTGTCCGGGTTGGTCATCTCGTCTTTGGGCAGGTAGCAACATTGGATCAGAACATCAGCCCCTTGCGCCAGGCGGTCGAGACCGGCACAATCCACCGTATCACCACTAATCGCTATCACATTCCCCTCCGCCTCTACTCGATAACCAAAACAAGGCCATTCCTTCCTGGTAATGCCCAGACCGTGTCCGTGTTCTACGTATTCCGCGTACACTTGCCACGTCTTGTTATCGTAGACCAGGTCGGGTTCGACATCGCGCACTTTGACCATCTCCCTGACGTCAACCAGCTTGGTCTCACTCAACGCGGCCTCGGTCAGTCGAAATTTGATATCCCCGGCATACACCTGGTTCAAGAGCGCCAAGACAATGTCAGCGGTGCCGGCCGGGCCAATGATGTGCAGAGGTTCAATGCGGCCATTATTCCACGCACTCAAAATCACATCCGCCAGATTGCCGATATGATCAAAATGATGGTGCGTAATGAAGATGGGGTTGACCACTTGCGGCGTAATACCGGCCCTAACCAACTGCGTACTAACACCCCGACCGGCATCAAACAGCAGATAGTCATCACGCTCGATATTCAGAAGAACGCCCGATCCTTGTCGGTTGGGGTCAGGTTTCGGACCGCCGGTGCCCAGTAATGTAATTTTCATCAGGATTTACGACCTTTCCCTACACTTTACTTCGGATTGAACAATCCGATAATTGTGCCTCAGTCGAGTTTTGATAATGCTCCTAAGGAATGGCCAAGCTTCATCGAGTGAGTCGAACGGCTGCGGAATCAGCGCCCGCTGAAAGCCATTTTTTCTGCCATAGACCCGGATGACTGCGCCTTGGTCAAACAACGTCGGCTGCCAGCCCAAAAGGTA
>JAAEPA010000120.1 GCA_024222475.1 Gammaproteobacteria bacterium
GGCGAGGAGTCAGCCAGCGTAGAGGGGATCAGTACTCTAAAAATGAACCTATCGACCCAAGGGGATCGGCCTTCGATGCTCAAACGTCAGCTACAGGGTGATATTGATCTCAAGCTCGAGCGGGGCAAGCTGCATGATAAAAAGTTTGCGGAGAAGCTTGAAGCCCTGGCTGCACTTGTGGAAAAACGCAGGGCTAGAGATCCCGATGAAGTCGTGGTTTTCGATCTTCTGGAAGCCACCTGGAAGGCGGAACAAGGGATAATGCGCAATGATGATCTGCGCCTGAATACCCTGCTGCTGAATTTTCGTGGCGAAGGAGATATCAATCTACCCGATGAGCATATCGCCTACGCCTTAACTCCGGTTGTTGCAGGGAAGAGCAGGGATCTGCTGTTGGCGCCCATCACCATCGAGGGAGCCCTCAGTGAGCCTCAGTATGGTTTGGATCTGACCCACTTTACGCGTGATCAGCTACAGCGCAGCAAGACCCAACTCGGCGAAGGGTTTAAGGAACAAACCGAACGATTGGGAACTGGAGTAAGAGAACTTGGCGGGGGTATAAAATACCAGTTCGACAGCGGCGTGGAGGCGGTCAAGGGGCTTTTTCGGCGTGATGAGTAGTGGCCAAGATCCTGCCGCGGAGCGAGCAGGATCTTATTGGCAGGCCCTTCGCCCGGCTATCGTCGTATAGCTTAGTACCGCCTCGAAAGAGCGTTTCTTCTTATCGATTTTAGGCCTCAATCCCCGGGTGTAAGACACGCCTCGTTTAGCATCGCCAAAACTGCCCTTGATCACATAGTAAGCCATTTTTTCATCCCATCGATAACGGGGAAAATGCGCCTTTAGATCACGGTTGGCGGCGATCATTTGCAGATGTTCCACGCCGAACGGGGGCACGACCTCAAATTCGCCGAGCACGATGCTGTGATTGACCTGCTCGGGGGGCACATGGCGTATAAAATGCTGCGGTCCTTTCACTTCCTTAGGATCTTGCTCGGTGGACAGTCCCAGGTCGAGTAGATAAGAGAATTCTTTGCCATTCTGCATCACATGACCGACGATATAAAAATATCCCGGCTGGTTCATTTTCGCCACCAGCCGAGTGCTCTCGCCCTCACAAAACAGCAAATCGCTAGCTCCCCGGTCGGTGCTCACCGAGGCGCGAAACTCGTTGCTGATTGCGCTCCCCTGATGTAGCAGCTGGTCTAGATCCGGTGCCAGGGGTTGAGCGCGAAGGTCCTTCCAGCCAGCGTGACTCAGGCGGGTGCTGCGGGTCTTTAGAACCTTGGAACGCTTGTCCAGCAGTTGATAGCTGATGTGGATATCATCGTTTTTCAGGATATCGTATTCCCCTTTCATGATATAGCGCGCCTTGCTGGGTCGGGAAACGGTCTTCAGGTGAGCGGCCAGGGCGCTGCGAAACGCCGCGGCAAAGGGCGTGATCTCCACCGCATCGCGGTGCCGCGGCGGGAAGATGTAAATGGCCTGCTGGTTGAGTCCCTTGGCCAATAAGCGGGCCGCGTAGGGCATGCTGTCGGCCTTCTTCTCCAGCTCGAGGATCTGTGCAGTGAGCCGCGCCTCGGTGTCCGGCGCCTCGGAGACCGGTTCGGTACTGAGCATGACGGCGACCAGCCGGTGCTTACGGTACTGACGGACCTCAGCGAGCTGTTGGTGCAATAGCCGATAACGGCTGTCTTTGTCCTTGGTTTTCTGCAAGGCCTTGTTGCGCGCATTGATATTGCGGCGCAAGCTGTCTAATTCAGTTCGGTAGAGTCTGAGTACCTGCCGGGAGTCGAGCGATGCGGATTTCCCCTTGTTTCCATGCGGGGCGGGTAGATCCCCATAGCGTACCCCGAGCAGCGGAAGATCCGCCTGGGTGTGGATCTGCTGCTCAAAATTGCACTTCGAACTCGCCTTGCGCCCCCTTTTTTTAGCACATACCGATGTGGAACTGCTCTTGACTTCCACCTGCACCACCGAGGCCAGATCACCCAAGGCCCGCTCCTTGGCCTGCGCCTCGCACTTACCCTTGGCCTGCGCCTCGCACTTACCATAACCTTCGCCGTTAAGCACCTTGGCGTGCAGCAAAGGCGTCATCAGAATCATGAGTAGACTTAAGATTGTTATTTTCATAGCGGTATGGTCGTGATCTTGTGTAACATCGTAGTATAAGTTTAAATGCCGTTGAGTCGAGTGTATACCGGAAATAAACAGCAACAACAGGGCGGATTGCAACCCATGAAAAACATCGTCTTTTGCATGTTTTGCCTGCTGCTGTGGGTATTCTTCGTCTCCGGTCCGGCAGGTCATGTTCA
>JAAEPA010000121.1 GCA_024222475.1 Gammaproteobacteria bacterium
AGGATTACGCGAATTGGTCGCCAGTGCCAGTTGGATGCTAGACATCAAGGAGTATGAGACACGGAGTATCGATCATTGGTTGGAGATGCCGAGTGCTGGACTTCAGTTGGTTGCCGGAAAGTTGTTGGAAAAGATAGGGGAGAAATTTGGGCTGAGTAATTCTGGGCCAGTGATTGTTCCTATCCTGGATGTCGTGCGTGAAAGCATAATATGGCTACCCAGTATATGCCCAGGTATCGTCTATCTGGTAACCGCTGATGAGGAGTTGAGCCTACTACATGAGCCATCCAAACGCCTATTCTATCTGCCCGAATACAATGAGGAGGCGTTACAAGGGTATGCGTTAAGCCGCCTCAAACAGGTTGGACTGGTGGCTGATCGAAAGTGGGCCAAAGAGATCGCGGATCGTGCCGGACTGCTCTTCTCTCCCGTGGCTTATGCATTGGATGCGTCGGACTTGGGAGATCTCGATAAGACAAAAGATGCTTCTGAGACACTTCCCGATCTGCTGGCACCGGCAGCATTGATCAGCGAACGATGGCAAGCCAGCCTGTTTGATCGCGCCAAGGCTTCAGCGGAAAGATATGGTATTCGCGACATTGAGCTCAAAGCGCTGCTCGGAGTGTTGAGTGGATTGAGGATAAAGCACCTAAGCAGGGCGAAGCTTCGAGGTCTCTTCCAAGCAGCCTTGGTCAATAAGCATTTGCGTATTGAGACAATCGACTGGCGCTCTCTCTATCAATCGTTGGATTTGGCGTTGGATGCCCTGGGCAATACCTTCTTGATGCCTGATGGTTATGACGAGATAAGGCTTTGGGAAAATGCGGCAGATCCTTTTGTTCGCGAAATATTGCTTACCGATTCCGAGTGGCGTTGCTGCCACTCCTTGATTGCCGCGGCCTGTTGGGAAGCTTGGCATCAGAGGCTACCGCTGCGACGTTACGCAAATACGCATCTGTTGATTCATCTGAAGGCAGGGCTGCCACAAACCGCTGAAATCATCGCCGAAACCCTCCTGTCCGATTTCTTGTTGGAGAGTATGGGAAGCATTAAGGCTCCCGCGGTGGACTTGGCTCGGCGGGTGATCGAGCCTCTGATCTTGATCGGCAGGGACAGGGAGATTTGGGTATATCCCGAGTTGGTTACCGCATTGCTTGAAAAGTCCAAAGAGGAATCCGCGCCTTGTTACAAGGAGTTGCAGACAGTAGTTATCTTGGCCTTGGCTGGATGTACCACGAAAGAGATGAGTCTCGCTGAGGTCGAGAATGCATCAAGATCGCAGGAATATCTGATCATGGTGGGTGTCAGCACTGTCGTCGCGGTAGACCTCATTCGAGCGCGTGGTTTTACGCCGAGTGTCAAGCAATTAATTGAGCTCTTGGCCAAGGTCTATGCGGATCTCCCCGCCGATCGACCTAATGATGAGATGGGCGTTTGGTTAGCGGGCCAAGCCAATGGCTTGGCCCTGGCACTCGATAGTGCCAAACGACTATACGCCGATCGAACCGTCAAGCATCAAATCGAGCCGCTATTCCATGTACTCGCGGAGGCCTCTTTTTCGCTCTATTCGGGAAAAAACATGTTCCGGTCACATGAACCTGGGGTGTGGGAAAATCTGGTTTGGCGGGCCATGATCTCAAACCGGTTCGATATCGTTGTCGAACTCATCAATAATACGCCAAGCCATATCGAGAATAATGAACCCGATTTCGCGGCGGAAAATTATCGTATTGGCGCCCATGCGGCAATAGAGCTCTGGCGTCAAGAAGCGAGTTCAAAATACCAACGCATCTACCGGCATTTTCGGAAGTGCGCGCAAAGTCTTTTTCGAGACTATTATCTCGGTATCGCTGGTGAGATGCGGCAGCAAATCCCGGAATTTCCCTATCGGGATAGTAACGAGGTCGTCATCCAATTGGTGAGAGAGCGGCCAAGGCTCGATTGCCTAATAATCTGCACTGAATTCGATGGATACCTTGGTCTGGCACTTCGCACCGTGCTGAATGCACAGCATAGACAAGCAGAGTGTGTCCATGTGTCGGCTTTACCCGCCGTCAGAGATTATAAAGCGCTGTCGAAGGTCTTACCT
>JAAEPA010000122.1 GCA_024222475.1 Gammaproteobacteria bacterium
CCCAACAATGACCACCATGATACAGTAACTCGAACCGGCCATCGCGATACCAAGCAAGCCGTACGCTATACGCGCGTGGCGTCGATTCGGTTCGAACGGCAGTGGAGAGGGTGCCGAGCACATTTGCCCATCAATAGGCGGTAGGCCAAGCTGTATGCAAAACTTTGATTATAAAACGGGATAAGAGACACTAATTTGCCCGTAAATCATGCTTTTTCAGATGTCGCACAAACGCTCGTTTGTGAGACAGGGGGAAACATGCTGATTGGATATGCGCGGGTTTCCAAAGCGGATGGTTCACAGGTGCTTGACCTGCAAAAGGATGCCTTGGTTAAAGCCAGAGTTGATGAACAACAGATTTATCATGACCAGGCTTCAGGAACACTGGATTCCCGTCCAGGTTTGGAGGCCTGTCTCAAAGCCCTGCGCAAAGGTGACATTCTGGTGGTTTGGAAACTGGATCGTCTGGGACGTGACCTTCGCCACTTGGTCAATACGGTGCAGGATTTGTCTGACCGGGGAATTGGTTTCAGGGTACTGACAGGTCAGGGGGCAGATATCAATACGACCAGCGCTAGCGGCAAATTGGTGTTTGGCATTTTTGCTGCTTTGGCCGAGTTTGAACGTGATCTGATCAGGGAACGCACCAAAGCGGGATTGGCCGCTGCAAGGGCAAGGGGACGAACAGGTGGAAGGAAGTTTGCTTTGACCAAATCACAGGTGCGTCTGGCACAGGCTGCGATGAACAACAGGGATACTCAGGTCAATGAGCTTTGCAAGGAACTGGGCATTACTCGTGCAACACTCTACCGCTAGGCTGTCGAAATCCGGGTCTAAATCGAGAATTTCGCATTCCCGGCTTTAGGGCCGTTAGAAATTCCTCGTAATTTTTGGATTTATCGGTGAAAATGCGGGGAATTCAATTGACTCCCGGTTGAACACCCATGAACAAGCTATCCCGCATGCGCCGTAGCCGCGATAGCTGGAAAGGCAAGGCCACTACTCGCGCTGAGCAGCTCAGAGAGTCCAGAAAAACCAAAGCGAGGCATCAGCGGAGAATTGAGTGTCTTAAAGAACGTGTTGCCGCCCTTGAGCACGAACGTTTAGAGGAAAAAAAAACCAAGTTTCCCGCCGAGTGAAATCGTCAGTATTGAGGAAGCCATGCAGACCCGCCAGGTATGCATTTTGTTGGTTTTACAGGCGGTGGTCTCATTTCGGGCGGTACCGCGTATTCTGAACTTGCTGCGCGAGCAGGAGCACTTATCGCTAGGCTGGGTACCGCACTTTACGTCAGTGATCAACTGGACGGTGCGTTTCGGATTGGCGGCGCTCAGCCAAGTGGGACGGATAAGTACGCCGTGGCTGGCAATCATTGACCTATCGATTGACATCGGGGTAAAGAAAGTCCTGGTGGTCTTAAGGGTTCCTATCGATGCCTTGGCCCAGCGGGGAAGCGCCCTTCGACTCGAAGACTGTGAGTGCATTGGACTGCGTGTCATGGAACGCACCGATGGAGAAACCGTGGCGAGGACGCTGACACCCATCTTCGCCCTAGCCGGTGATCCGGTGGCCGTCATCAAGGACGGCGGCACGGATCTGGGCAAGGGTGTGGCGCTATGGAAGGAACGCGAGGGCAAGAAAGCGGTCTGGAACATCGAAGATATCGGTCATGTCATGGCCAATGCGCTGAAGGCTCAGTTTGAGAAGACTAAGGCCTTTGAGCGTTTCGTGGACCTCGTTCATAAAGCCGGCGCACGTCTACGGCAGACCAAACTGGCTTTCCTCATTCCCCCGAAGTTACGCACCAAGGGTCGCTTTCAGGGCATCAGCACATTGGGCGAATGGGCTGAGAAAATGCTCGACGCGCTGGCCGGCAGAGGACGGGCTGAACGACACAGCGCCTTGGCTAAACTACGTACCGCGATGGCTGGATTTTCTGCCTTACGACCGTTCATCAAGCGATTCGCCTTAACCGTGCAAGGGGTTGCCCAGGTGATGGAGATTCTCAAGAACAAAGGCCTCAATCAAGACACCTACCGACAGTGCAGTCAATTAGCCGAGCAACTGCCCCCGCGTTCCAAGGTGAAGAAGCGACTGCTGGCCTGGCTGCAACGCCATCTTC
>JAAEPA010000123.1 GCA_024222475.1 Gammaproteobacteria bacterium
TCGCCCATGCTCTGCAGGCCGTCTATGGAGCGGTAACTCAACAGCGATAGCGCCGGCAGGGTAATGACGAGCAATAAAAGTAATAATTTCAGCCGAATGGACATCCTTTTTTCTCTTCTTCTGGATGGAATTAAAGCTATTATGCCACAATGGGACCCTGGTGATTTTTCAATATAGATCGAATTCTTGGTAGGTGCTCAATGGATCTCCCATGGCTGGATTTCCGGGGTTTAGTGCAGGTTTTGCAAGTTATTTCTGTTAGCGATATGATCGACCCTGAACGTCAGCGCGATTCTTTTCAAGGTTGTTGCCTAGGAGCCTGTCCTCGCTACGGTCACCATTCTCGGACAGGCTCCTAGCTGATAAATACAATACGCATTCTCACGGATAAAATTTAAGTTGCCAATGAAGAAACTATTCCTATACATTCCATTGTTCGCCTGCCTCATTTTCGTTCAAGTCGTCCAGGCTGAAATCGTCAAGGGTCGTATCCAGACCCTTTCCAAGAAGGCCGGAACTGTCCAGATCGGCGTCAAGGGCAAGAAGGTCGTTATCCGCATCGATACGAATACCCGGTTTGACGGTTTCGCTGGTCTGAAGGAGCTTGGTCCGCCGGATTTGATCGAGGCCGAGCGCGAGCCTGGACAAGCTGCCACCAGGATCAAGAAGATTGTCTTCGGTCTGGCGCCCGGGGTTGAGATCAATACCCAGGAACTGGTGAAGATCATGATCGGCAAGGCGCCCTATAATCTCTATGACGCTCGACCGGTGAATCGTTTTGGCAAGGCCCATATACCCGGCGCCAGGCCGGCACATCCTAAGGATGACAATTTCCTCAGTCTGCTTCCCGAAAACAAGAATGACCTTCTCGTCTTCTACTGCGGCGGGCCCACTTGCCCCTACACCAAGAATTCCGTTGAAAAGGCTCAACAGGCCGGCTATACCAGTATCAAGGGCTACCAGGCTGGTTTGCCCGGGTGGAAGAAGAGCAAGCTGCCAGTTCACGCGGAGTCCTCCTGGTTGGCCAGGAATCTCAATAGCCAGACCGTTATCCTGGACGTGCGCGATACGCAGACCAGCAGTCAGTCCCATATCAAGGGAGCGGTGACCATGCCGATGGCCGATCTGAAAGCTATGACGCAGCAGTTCATCAAAAAGCAGATGGTTCCCGAGCTGCCTGGGGTGAGCGATATGCGCGCACCGGTCGTGATCTATGCCGACAGTCATACGTCGAAAGAAGCCCTATTGGCCTACAAGGAGCTCCGAGGTTGGGGCTACACCGGCGCGAGTGTGCTGAACAAAGGATTTTCAAGCTGGCAGGAGAAAGGTCTGCCGACCAGGCAGGGTCCGGCAGCCACCAAGATTGTCTATGAGAAAAAACTCGCGCCGGGTGCCGTAGCGCCTAAGGAATTCGCGGCCCTGGAGCAATCCCGTGAGGGCGTATTTTTTATCGATGTGCGCACTGAGCAGGAGATCAGGACCGGCATTCTCAAAGATGCCAGGCACATCCCGCTGGAGAAGCTCGAGGATGCCGCCAAGGAGTTGCCTAAAGATAAGGAGATCATTATCTATTGCGCCAATGGTATCCGCGCCGAGATGGCCTATGAGACATTGAACAAGTTGGGTTTCAAGGCCCGGTTTCTGAACGAGACGATCATCTTCGACAAACAGGGTAATTTCAAACTCTAGAACCCGATTGTCCTACTATGCTGAGACGCGAATTTCTCAAATTCTCCGCAATGCTTGGCTCGGCGGGGCTGATGCCGACACTGCTAGGCGGCTGCACAGCCCCGCCCTTGCCGGGAACCGGCAAGGTCACGACTTCTACGACGGTCTGCAACATCTGTTTTTGGCAATGCGCCGCCACGCTCTACACCGAAAACGGCAAGCCATGGAAGATTACCGGCAATCCCGGGGATCCTCATTGCAACGGCCGGCTATGTACCCGCGGTACCGGTGGAATAGCCAGCTACAGCGATCCGGATCGTCTCAGGCAACCGCTGATTCGAGTAGAGCAGGACGGGAAACAGTTCTTCAAACCGGTATCCTGGGACCAGGCATTCGACACTATCGCTACCCGGATGCAGACGATTGGCGACCGCCACGGTAAGGACCGTATTGCCCTGTTTTCCCACGGCGGCGGTGGCAAGCACTTCCAGCGACTGTTACAGGCCTTTGGATCGCACGCCTATGCTCATCCCTCCTTTGCGCAGTGTCGTGGCCCGCGTGAGACCGCCTTTGGCCTGACCTACGGCGAGGGTGTGGGCTCCCCGGACCGTACTGACATGGCGAACTCGCGTTGCATCGTGCTGATTGGTTCGCACATTGGCGAAAACCTGCATAACAGTCAGGTGCAAACACTGACGCAGGCATTGGAGAAGGGCGCAACACTGATCACCGTGGACCCGCGTTTTTCCGTGCCGGCTTCCAAATCCAAGCACTGGCTGCCCATCAAGCCGGGCACTGATATCGCGCTGTTGCTTGCCTGGATCAACGTCATTATCAATGAAGATCTTTACGACAAGGAGTATGTGGCACGCTACTGCAGCGGATTCGAGCAACTGACGGCCCATGTCCAGCCATACAATCCGGAATGGGCCTATCTGGAGACCGGCCTTGAAACGGAGCAGATTCGCACCACGGCACGCACCATGGCGCAGGCCGCTCCAGCGACCCTGATCCATCCGGGGCGTCATGTTACCTGGTATGGCGATGATACTCAGCGCTGCCGGGCGATTGCCATTTTGAATGCCTTGCTGGGTTCCTGGGGGCGTCCTGGTGGTTTTTATAAGCAGGAAAAGGTCGATTTACCTACATTTCCCGCACCAAAACCACCCGGCCCCGGAGAGGACTGGATGACTCAGGTGCAGGCGGACTATCCACTGGTCAGTACCGGCATCAGCAATGTAATGATCGATAAGTCGGTGGGACCGGACGCCTTCTTCAAGGGCTGGTTCGTCTACGCCACCAATCTGACCACCACCATCCCTGGGGTACAGCAACAACTGGAACAGGCGGCGCAGTCACTCGATCTCGTTGTGGTCATCGATACTATGCCAGCGGAAATTACCGGCTATGCCGATGTGGTGCTACCGGAATGCACCTATCTGGAACGGTATGACGACTTGCGTAACAAGGCCGAGCGCAGGCCGACCCTGGCATTGCGCCGCCCGGCCTTTACCCCGAAATACGACAGCAAACCGGCCTGGTGGATGGCCAAGGGCCTTGCCGAAAAACTGGAGCTCGGCAAGTACTTTCCCTGGCAGGACTACGCGCAGGTGTTGGATTGGCAACTCAAGCAGGTCGGCACCTCCCTCAAGGAAATGGAAAAGGTTGGGGTCAAGACCTTCTCGCGCAAGACGCCGGTTTATTTTGATGCAGGCAAACCGGTTACTTTCAATACGCCCAGCGGAAAGATCGAATTGTATTCTCAAGTCTTGGCCGAGGTGGGGCAAGATCCCCTACCAGGCTATATTCCTCCCCAACGGCCGCCGAAGGGATATTTTCATCTAAATTACGGACGTGCCGCGGCCCATACCTTCGGGCGTACGATCAACAATCCGCTGTTGTTCGAGCTGATGCCTGAGAACTGTGTCTGGGTACACCCGGCGGCAGCGGCCAAAACCGGTGTAGCGAATGGGGAGTATGTGCATTTGAAAAATCCGCAAGGAATACAAAGCAGTCCAGTGCGGGTTCGGGTCACGCAGCGTATCCGGCCCGACTCAATTTTTTTAGTGCATGGTTTTGGTCATACCGATCCACGGTTGCGGCTCGCCCACGGTGCGGGTGCCGACGACAGCGGGCTGATGCATAATGTCAAGATCGATCCTGTCATGGGGGGCACCGGCATGCGCGCCAGCTTTGTCACCCTGGTCAAGAGTGAGGCCTGAGATGATCACATACGCGATGGTGATTGATACTCGAACCTGCATCGGCTGCGGCGACTGCGTGGTGGTCTGCAAGAATGAAAATAAGATTCCCGCCGGACTCAACCGCGATTGGGTGGTGGAGGAGACGCGGGGCGAATATCCACATCTGAGGACCGAATTTCGTTCCGAACGCTGCAATCATTGTGCCCATGCCACCTGCGTCACCAGTTGCCCGACCGGCGCTAGTCATTACTGGAAGGACAGCAATATCGTGCTGGTGGCGGCGCAGAAGTGCACCGGCTGCAAGGCCTGTATTGCTGCCTGTCCCTATGATGCACGCCTCATCATGCACCCGGACGGCTACATCGACAAGTGCACGTTTTGCCACCACCGTGTAGATCAGGGGCTCGATCCGGCCTGTGTGTCGTCCTGCCCGACCCACTGTATGCATTTCGGGATACTGGAAGATGCCGACAGCCGAGTCAGCCGGCTGCTGCGCACCCGCGACTATAAAACGCTGTTGGCAGAGACCGGCAACAGGCCCAACGTCTACTACCTGGTTTGAGGCAGATTCCCATGGTCGAGGAAATACTGGTCACCGCCCGTTACAATGCCAAGATCGATCCGAACCTGGCCATCTGGAGCTGGGAGATACCGATGTATCTATTTCTCGGAGGAATAACCGCCGGGATTATGTGTTTTGCCGCCTACGCGGTGCTGGCGAACAAGGATGAGGAATTGGCCTTTACCCATGATCGGATCGCCCTGTGGGCGCCGATTGCCCTTTCGGTCGGCATGACCACCTTGTTCCTGGATCTGGAGCACAAGCTCTACGTGTTTCGTTTTTACACCAGCTTTCAACCCACTTCACCGATGTCCTGGGGCTCCTGGATACTGATTCTGGTGTATCCGCTGATGATACTGCAGACCTTATCGACCCTGCGGCGTGGATATCCTGCCCTGGCCGGATGGGTGGAAAGATTGCCCTTCGGTGTTGGGACACTCGATTTGAGCGAAAAGGTTCGTCGCCTGGTCGCCGTGTTGGTTATTCCGCTGGCCGTGGGCCTAGGTATCTACACCGGCGTGTTGTTGAGCGCATTCAATGCGCGACCGTTTTGGAACACCGGCCTGCTGGGTCCGCTGTTCCTGGTCTCCGGGCTATCCACCGCCGGGGCACTGGCTCTCATCGGTGCCCGCCTAGAGAGTGAAAGACGATTTTTCACCCGCGCCGATGTCCTCCTGATCGGGGTGGAAATTACGCTGATCGCCTTGCTCATCATCAATCTCGGCACCGGTTCGGGCAAGCAACTGGAGGCGGTGCAAATGGTCATGGGCGGCGAATACACCTTGGCATTCTGGCTGATGTTCGTGTTGCCCGGTCTTCTCATTCCGCTCATGCTGGAGATATTCGAAATGCGTAATCTTTGCCACTATTCCATGATCGCGGCGGTGTTGGTGCTCTATGGTGGTTTCATGTTGCGCTACCTTACCGTGGAGATTGGCCAGTTGAGTACCTGGACCGAATATGCGATGCAATTCGATCCGCAGCTCCTGCAGAGACTCACTCATTGAGGCGGTTTACCCATATGAAGGCACATTTAATAACAATGCTATTTGCTACCCTTACCGTGGTCGGTTGTGGCGGCGAGGCCCAGACTGACCTGAGCGGCACCGCTGCCAGATTTGCGCAGATGGTGGTCGATGGGGAGGATCATGTCACGGTCAACGAACTCACCGACTGGCTGATCAAGGATCGGCGCGATTTTGAACTGGTCGATATCCGTGAACAGGAGGATTTTACCGCGGGTCACATCAAGGGTGCACGCCACATCCCCCTCGCTACCCTGCTGGCTGATAAATCCCTGGAGGACCTCCCCGCGGCAGGCAAGATCGTGGTGTATTCCAATGGCAGCGCCCATGCTGCCCAGGCCGCGCTGCTGCTGCGCCTAATGGGGCGTGATGCGCTGGCGCTGTTGGGAGGTTATAACTACTGGCAGGCCTATCTCAATGATCCCGTCAAGGCCGGTGTGGCGGAGATGGATCCGGTCCAGCGCGCCCAATATCAGGCGGTGTCCTGTTATTTCCAGGGTGACTACCTTGCGGCTGCCGGACTCATGCCCAAGGGCAGTGGGCAAGTGGGCGCGCCGGAGCAGGTCGAAGGTGCTGCTGCGGACGCCCTGGGGCTTGGGTTGGATCTTGGCGTCGGCGAGGTGCAGGCAATGGATCTGCCGGGTTCCACACAGGCTCCTGTACCTGAGATGGTAGACGAACTTGGTCTAGGTTTTGGTCTCGGGGGTGATGCTGGCGAGCTCCTCGGCACTCCTGAACAACCGAACAAGGGCATGACTCAACAAAAGCTACTGATCAAGGCAGAATGCTAATAGCTTGTAACGGTTCGGTTCCCCCGTCATTTTGAACACTCTCCCCGAGGGAGAGGGGATTTGAGGAAGGGGAATGAACGGTTACGCATGAATTGCCGGAATCCAGGTACCATGGATGGCAATCTTAACGGTTCGCCCGTCAACTGGCTGCCTCTATTCTGATCGGTCCCAAAATTATTTGCCACGAGCAAGAACAAAGGATATCTCTATGAATGCATTGAAAAAGGCGCTGCTTGGGCTGGGGGTGGTGTTTGCGATTTTAACCTTCATTGGTTTGGCTCTGCCCAGCGTCCTTGATGTACAGCGAAGTATAACCATTAATGCCCCGGCAAGCGCCATATTTCCTTATATCAATGATTTAAAGGCATTCAACCAATGGTCTCCATGGGCGGAAACGGATCCAAATACCCAATATACCTTTACCGGCCCTGCTTCGGGAGTGGGGGCGAAAATGATTTGGAGCAGCAAGGATCCTGGTGTTGGGGGAGGAACCCAACAAATCACTGCCAGTGAGTCCGACCGCCGTGTCGAAGTGGTGCTGGATTTCGGTGAGCAGGGGCAGGGGAGA
>JAAEPA010000124.1 GCA_024222475.1 Gammaproteobacteria bacterium
CCGTTCAAAAAGCACCGGTTCGCCCACAGATCCAGCGCCTCGCGCAGCGTCACCGCGCGCTGGCTACGTCCTCGCTGGGCGAGGTCCGCGGCCCGGTCTCTCACCACCCGCAGACCAAGATCAGGCCAGAGCCCCAGCGTCAGACGATTGCCGCCACTCCGCTGAAAGATCCAGCTCTTGGTACCGGTCTTGCCAACGCGGCAGCCCAGACCAGGGTTCTGCTTGCACCAGTGGAGGCCTGCCTTCTGGCTCCGGTCCATCCACGCTTCGGTAAGAGTTGTGTTGCTTCTTGACATGACGCGTAACTTCCCGAGTAACTTCCGTGGTTACGCTCGGTATAATTCGACGCTGTCAAAAAGTACATGAAATCAATGGCTCGCTGAACAAGCAGAGCTCTCAACAATTTCGAATGCCTGCAATTGGGTTCGTTTGGAAACAAACGATTAACTTGGATTCTCTATATTAAGTATTTATACTTTTATTAGAATATTTACAAATATGCTATCTTTAGTTGTATTTGAAGCTGGAGAATTGTTAGGGCAATTCACAATGACAACACAAAAACAAATCGACGCAAATCGCCTCAATGCAAACAA
>JAAEPA010000125.1 GCA_024222475.1 Gammaproteobacteria bacterium
AGGGAGTCAGAAAACGACCGATTCGGGAATCCATATCCCACCACCGAGTCATTCCGTCGCACCCAGGGCCGACCACAAGGTGCGCCCTTCGCCAGGACTCTTGCCCCTGTTACTCGCGACCACGCTAACTCATTGATTTCATTAAGGTTGCTCAAAACATAGGCAAATCTTTTCCTCAATGGAATCAATAGGTTAAGTTTAAGTCCGACGGGCTCCTAGCGGCACGGCCGTTGCCATGCCCGCCGGAATGACGATGGCGAAGATACCGGCGACGAGCTGCTTGAGCATGACGACGCTTTCCCTCGATTCCTCGCCAGCCTACCTCGTCGCGCCTGCATCGAGGAAATTGACTTCGGGTTTGTGTGGGCGGCGGGGTTTACCTGCAGGCGCGGATGGAAGCCAATGCTGAACGCATGTTGGTGCTGATCGGCGCCACGCCCGAGGGCAGGAAGGAACTGGTCGGCTTCCAGACCGGGGTGCGCGAGAGCGCTCAGAGCTGGCGTGAGCTCCTCGTTGACGTCAAGCAGCGCGGGCTCAAGATAGCACCGGACTTGGCCATCGGCGATGGCGCACTCGGCTTCTGGAAGGCGATCGAGGAGGTCTTCCCAGTCACCCGCCACCAGCGCTGTTGGGCCCACAGGACCGCCAAGTTGCTGAACAAGGTCGCGCGGTCGGTCCAGGTCAACATGAAGGTGGACCTCCGTGAGATTTACGGCGCGCCGACACGCGCGGCGGCCGATGCCGCGATCGACGTGTTCGCCGACAAACACGGCGCCAGGTACGAAAAGCAGTCGCCTGCCCGATCAAGGACCGAGAGACTCTGCTCACCTTCTTCGACTTTCCCGCCGAGCACTGGGACCACCTGCGCACAACGAATCCGATCGAGAGTGACTTCGCCACCGTGCGCCATCGAACCGTCCGGACGAAAGGATCGCCGTAAAAGGACCGCCAGGCTCATGGTGCTCAAGCTCGTCTCGGCAGCCGCCAGAACCTGGCGGCGAATGAAGGGCGATAACCAGTTGCCCAAAGTCGTCCGAGGCGTCAGATCCCATAACGGTGTCGAGGTCATCGAGACGCCGGCCAACCTCGCCGCCTGATCGGACGCGTCATTTAATGAAGTTGATGGCCTGGTCGCGGACTTCGTCCCCGGTGTAATTCTCCCCGTTAGTGCCGATTGAAATTCCCTCATTCTTTTGTGCTGAAGCGCCGATGCTGGGTCGACGAGTTCCACCGCTGTCGGCAATCGCAACCAGGATCTACCTGAGCCCGCGAACACATTGCATCTCGCGCAAAAGATCGGCGTCCGGGGTCTTCTCCACAACAGTGCGCAGGCTCATCATGTCATCGGTCATCGGTGGTTCCCTTCAAATCAGGTTGGTTTTCAGCAACCCGACCTTACCGGCGAACTATCGATGACGAACGCAAAGCTGCTCACTGGCTACAGCGCCGTTGAAAGTGCGCTCACAAGCAGCTTTGCTACCGTTCAGCTACGCCGCCTCGTGGGAGACGACCCCAGTTGTTTGTTGGATACGCTCGTCGTGTTTTTGCCATCGCGAACTCCTTGAAACCAAATGGTCAGGTGTCTACGAAAACGGGTCAACTCCAACCCGCCTAACGCCTAACTTGTGGATTTCTCCACCATGAGGCAATATTGGTCACATGGAGCCTCCAACGGTTCATCTCTGACTACGGCGCCGGGCCGTCGTTGCAGAAGGCATGGCCGCATGATTCAATTTGTCGAAGGGTAATCGTAATATTGATGAGTAAGATCCGAGTTCTGTCTCCCAACAATATCGGAGCGATTTCCGATATTGGGTCGTATGATTCTTATGAATACGCTCTGAATAATATTCAGTGCGATTTTCATACATGTTACTGCCCCTATAGACAGAAAAGGAAATATAGTTTCGTCTATATTTGTGAAGATAGGCGCTTGATATATTACGATATACCTAAGTGCGCGTCAACTACGCTAAGAATTTCGATTTTTAGTGACGATAATAGCCTTTCTCTGAGGACTCCCAAATTGGATATTGCTGAATATTACAAATTCTCGTTCGTTAGGAATCCATGGGATAGAATGGTTTCTAACTGGAAAATGTTTACTACGCAGCCTTTTCGGATGAAGCAACTAAGGGCAGTGACTAGCCGAGATCTGAGGAATTTCAAAGATTTCGTGAATTTCGCGAGGCATGTAAAGAACCATCACTGGCAACCGCAAAAGATGTTTCTTCCTAATAAATTGGATTTTTTGGGGAGAATCGAGGAATTCGAAAGCGACTTCCGGAAATTGCAGAAATTGGTCGGCGCTGAATTTGGCAGTGTTGAGGAGAAAAATTCTAATAAAACAATAAGATTGCCTTATGGGGAATACTACACTCCGGAATTGGTATCATTGGTTACAGAAATGTATGCTGATGATATTGCTGCATTCGGGTATACATTCGGAAATGGGGAGCTAAAGAGTTCTGGCACTCCAGAGCGTTCAGCGCGCTTTTCTGGAGAGTCGTCACTCGAAAGGGCGAAAAAGCTTGTTGATGAGATCGTCGTTCTAGAGTCGAATTCGTACTACCGAATGGCAGATGTTTATTATGGCAAAGGATTACGTCACGCTGAGAGCGCAAATAAAGTGATCGAGCTAGACGAATGTAAGGATACAATTCTTCGGGAATACCTCGAGAAAAATAGCGGCCATGAGGTCCCCAATATTGCCTTGCTGAGTGACATCGTCGATACCTATGCCGAGAATAATCCGGATATAGCGCCTCGCGAAGGCGAGATAGTAGTCCACATGAGAGCCGGCGATGTTGTGCAGTTCGACTGGTTCTTGGAGGTAGATTATGCTGGTTATATCGAGCGGAGCGGAATGACGAAATGTGCGATCGTGATCGCGTTTTCGTTCGGTGACAACCGCGAAAAAGATATGTGGATGTTTACAGAGGACAAGCTGGTCAGAAATAGAGAGAAGTTCACAGAATTGATGAAATATCTACTTGATCAACTGCCCGGTGTAGATTTTCGTATCGTTTCGAATTCCAATGTAGACACTGACTTCGCTACACTTGTTCTGGCCGAGGAACTGGTGAGGGATAGGGGAGGCTTCAGCGACTTGATAGCGGAATTGAGGCGGCATCGAGGAAAGGCGGAGCCAAGCGTCAACAGTCTGATGTCACATAACTTGGAGAAGCGGGCTGAAGCGGTTGCGGCCGTCCATGAGGAGGCTGGGGATTGGAGTGCTGCAATCGCCGAACGGGAGAAGGTGATTGCGCTGGGTTGTGGGAATCAGGGTAACCGGAGGCGACTGGCAAAGGACTATCAAGCGGTTGCGGCTGCCCATGAGGAGGCCGAGGACTGGAGTGCTGCAATCGCCGCGCGGGAGAAGGTGATGGCGCTCATTCCGGATCATCCGGGCAACCAGAAGCGGCTGGCAAGGGATTATCAAGCGGTTGCGGCTGCCCATGAGGAGGCCGAGGACTGGAGCGCTGCGATCGCCGCGCGGGAGCAGGCGATGGCGCTCATTCCGGATCATCCGGGCAACCAGAAGCGGCTGGCAAGGGATTATCAAGCGGTTGCGGCTGCCCATG
>JAAEPA010000126.1 GCA_024222475.1 Gammaproteobacteria bacterium
AGCTCAGTTGGGTAAGTGGCGGGTTAAGGAGCCACGAACGCCGAGCCATGGAGGGTGAGGCTGGACCTCAATATGTCCTGAACTTGTTACGCCATGGAGGGCTTGCAACATTGTTTGTCATAGCGCCCGTAGCTCAGTTG
Source organism: Gammaproteobacteria bacterium (assembly GCA_024222475.1). Lineage (GTDB taxonomy): Bacteria > Pseudomonadota > Gammaproteobacteria > JAAEPA01 > JAAEPA01 > JAAEPA01. Next base: position 141 of record JAAEPA010000126.1, read on the forward strand.
GATAGAGCGCTGCCCTCCGGAGGCAGAGGCCGTAGGTTCGAATCCTATCGGGCGCGCCAATTTATCAAGCAGGGCAGCCAATCAAAGAATTGGAGGTCGCCGCAAACAGCTTGGAAAGAGCCAGTAACGCTACAATTAAGGGTGATATTCGGCAGGCAGTGATGTTAGCCTGGATATTTCATAAATTGTACACGCCCTCGCTTGATCCTTGATTCCACAAGTAATTTTGTTCAGTCGGCCGTAATCGTGGAGGGACCGATCAATCTTCTTTACAACTCAATACGCGGTCGAAAGGGCTTGACATGAAGGGGGGTTCGGAAAAGATCGTCAGCATAGGGGGTGGGGTGCTGCGGGCATGGCGTGCAATTGTTTCAAGTATGTCAATAATTTATACATTGCTGCGTTCACCTGCGCCCCACCCCCTATGCCAAACTAAACTCCGAACCCCCCTTCATGTCAAGCCCTTTCGACACCTCTGTGATTGTAAGGACAAACTTCCTAATTTGATCGGTCCCCGTGGATACCCCGCTGTTTCGCATAATCCCTTGTGAAAACAAATCCCTACGTGATCATCGTGTAAATTCATGAAATATCCGAGTTAGGAATGCAACCCAAATAACTCCCCTATCTGACTTGCTCTATCGCTCGTCGTCTTCGGAATAAAGCCCCAGCTCCTTGATCTTGCGAGCTAAGGTGTTTCTTCCCCATCCTAGCAGTCTGGCGGCTTCCTGGCGTTTACCTGCGGATTGGTTCATGGCGGCCTCGATCATGGTACGTTCGAATATCGGAGTGGCCCTGTTTAGTATCATGCTGGTGCCGCGGGCTAGTTCATTGTGCGCCCAGGCAGCTAACGGTTCCTGCCAGTTTTGCTCAGTATTTATTGCTTTGGTGTGGCGTAATTCTCGTGGCAGATCATCTATGTGTACTTCTCTTCCCGAGGCCATTACGGTGAGCCATCTGCAGGTATTTTCCAGCTGACGTACGTTGCCCGGCCAGCTTAAACCGCACAGATAATCAAGTACCTCACTGCGCAGGACTTTAGGTTCAGTTTTCAATTCTCGAGCTGTTTGTCTTAAAAAATGATCTAGCAGCAGTGGGATGTCTTCTTTCCTTTCTCGCAATGCAGGTAAGTGGACTCGAATGACGTTCAATCGGTGATAAAGGTCCTCCCTGAAGCCGCCCTCCTTGACCCGTCGATCCAGGTCCTGATGGGTAGCTGCAATGATGCGTACATCTACCTTTATGGAGGCATATCCCCCGACCCGAAAGAACTCCCCATCCGACAAAACCCGCAGCAGGCGGGTTTGAAGATCGGCTGGCATGTCACCGATTTCATCCAGGAACAATGTCCCGCCGTTGGCCTGTTCGAAACGCCCCTGGCGTAGGGTTTGAGCCCCGGTGAAGGCCCCCTTTTCATGGCCGAAGAGTTCGGATTCGAGCAGGTCCTTGGGAATGGCAGCGGTGTTGAGGGCTATGAACGGTTTATTCGCGCGAGGGCTATGACGATGTAGTGCATGGGCGACCAGCTCCTTCCCCGTGCCTGACGCACCATATATCAAAACCGTGATATTGGAGCGCGATAGACGGCCTACCGCCCTGAATACCTCCTGCATTGCTGAGGCTTCACCAATAATCTCTGGGGTGTTGGTACGGGCCTCATACTGAACCTTAGCTTGTTTTCTATGTAATAAACAGGCTCGTTTGGCGAGTGCCACGGCCTCATCTACGTCGAAGGGTTTGGGTAAATATTCAAAGGCCCCGCTCTGATAGGCCGAAACGGCATTGTCTAGATCGGAATGGGCCGTCATGATAATGATGGGCAAGTCCGGGTAATCCTTCTGAATTCGCTCCAGAAGCGCCAAACCATCCATCCCGGGCATGCGAATATCGCTGATAATGGCGGATGGTGCCTGCGTGACGAGGGCCTGTAAGACCTTATCCGCAGAGTCAAAAGAAGTGACCTTGATATTCGCTTTACTTAGTGCGCGTTCGAGTACCCAGCGGATAGAGCGGTCATCATCGACGACCCATACATGATCAGGACTGTTCATATGCTTGCTCTGATCCTGGACGGACTCCCAGACCTTTTTATGGGGATAAACACGCTAAAATTGGTATGCCCTGGCATTGAGGTGAATTCGATAATACCCTCATGTAGGTTGACTAGGGTCTGAGCAATGGACAAGCCTAAACCCGTACCGCCATCTCGGCCGGTGATCATGGGGTAAAAGAGTTTCTCTCGGAGATGACTGGGGATGCCTGGGCCATCATCGATAATCTCGAGTTTGGCGCTCAAGCGATGTCGTGTCTGGCCTATGGAAAACTGCCGTTCGATTCGGGTGCGCAAGGTGATCGTACCCGATTCATCCACTGCATGCAGGGCATTGCGCACGAGGTTTAATATGGCCTGGATCAGCAGGTTTCGGTCAGCATAAACAAGCGGTATGCTTGGGTCATAGTCGCGCTTGATGGTGACTCCTGGAAGGGCTTCGGCAACCACCAGATGGCGTACGTGTTCAATCACCTCATGGATATCGATGTCTTTTTTGCTCGGCAAACCGTTGGGACCCAGCATGCGGTCCACAAGACTACGCAATCGATCAGCCTCACCGATAATAATACGTGTGTATTCCTTCAATTCATCATTTTCCAATTCGCCTTGCAGCAACTGAGCAGCCCCTCGTAAACCACCCAATGGATTTTTTATCTCGTGGGCAAGTCCCCGTATCACTGCGCGAGAGGCTAAATTTTGTCTAATAATCTGGTCTTCGCGGCTGATGCGCAGGTGTCTGTCCAGTTCTACAACCTCCAATAACAGAGAGGCTGAATCACCCCATTCCTGCAATGGGGTTAAGGTGCAATTGACCGTGATCTTTTTTTTGCCTGGGGTCAAGATATCTATCTCGTGTTCCACATAAGGTTGTCCGGTGAGTAAGGACTGGCTGATCCTTTCCCGCAGATTCTCGCTGGTACATCTGAGGTTGCCATCCAGGGCGGTACCTAGCAAGCGACGAGAACTTAAACCCAACAGCGTCTCGGTAGCCGGATTGATATATTGAATAATGAGACTCTCATCTACCAACAGGATGGCAGTAGCGAGATTATCCAATATATGTAATTGAAAATGATCGTCCATGACAGAGTTTAAGCAAATATCGATCCACAACATACTCATACAATGTTTACTGAGTAACGGGGAAAAAAGCTTTAATTCAAGTGCTTGTAAAAGAATAAAATTTAACTACCTGTTAAATGAAATGCATCACACGGATTTTTTCATAATAGAGAGATGCAATGGCATTTCATGCACTAAATTGGTGCACGGCGTTTTTATATGGGCTCGGAAGGGTATTCCCCAGCGTCAGATCAAGGCTAAGATATTACCGTCTACGCGTGGCAAGGTCGCAAGCAGCTACCTCCCGAGGAATTATTTCTATAGATTGTCTAGAGGATCTAGGTACTACGGCTGTGGGCGGGAAATTATGGATGCGCGTAACACAGAAAAATTGATGGGATGGGTGCCAATGAGTTTTTGCCCAGCACCGTTTCTGACTTCGGCGTAGATGGAATGGGTGCCACGATCCACGTTGGTCAATTGAAATCGAGTCTGTTGCCCCTGAGCGACCGTTTTACCATCCATGATCAGGTAAATACCGTCATTCAATCTCAATGGCGGCTGGAGCCTAACGGAAATCACGATATCACCCGCATTGTTCCTGATCGCACTATCGTGCATGGGCTCCACGATGTGCAATCGCTGGTAACGCACCCGTCCTACGATTTCTTCAGCCGATGTATCAATGTCCTGTTCCGGAGGTTTGAATGCCGGCACGGTCTGTATCGGGCTGATCTCTATCTTCTGGACATCATGCTGAGAACGGCCAACATCGGGAAGGGAATCTGAGAAATAAATATTACCGTGGTCATCTTTCCACTGATAAACCTCGGCCTGCAATATTGCAGTGCAAAAAATTATAGTGCAGATGATGAATAGTCGGACCATGCTCAGAGCATAGGGTCGGTCAACATAAACCACAAGCGATAAAGAGGATAAGCGAAAAAAAACGCCCCTTGAAGGGGCGTTTTTCACCTATCGATGCTTGTATCAGAGACTGTAATACATGTCGAATTCTATCGGATGGGTCGTCATGCGTAGTCTTGTTACCTCTTCCATCTTGAGGTCGATGTAACCATCGATGGCATCATCGGTGAACACACCGCCGACTTTGAGGAAGGCGCGGTCCTGATCCAATGCCTCTAGGGCCTGCTCCAGTGAGGAACATACCTTGGGGATCTCGGCCTCTTCTTCAGGAGGTAGGTCGTAGAGATCCTTATCCATAGAGGCTCCAGGATGGGTTTTGTTCTGGATGCCGTCGAGCCCAGCCAGCAACAGGGCAGCAAAAGTCAGATAGGGATTGCCGGTGGGATCAGGAAACCGTACCTCAACCCGGCGGCCTTTAGGATTCGGATCAAAGGGGATGCGAATAGAGGCGGAACGGTTGCGTGCTGAATAGGCCAGCAGCGTAGGGGCCTCAAAACCAGGAACCAAACGTTTATAACTGTTGGTGGAGGCATTGGCAAAGGCATTAATGGCCTTGGCATGCTTGATAACTCCACCAATGTAATACAGCGCGGTTTCCGAGAGCCCGCCGTACTGGTCGCCAACGAACAGGTTTTCGCCATTCTTGGCAAGCGACTGGTGGACATGCATGCCATTACCGTTGTCGCCCACCAGGGGCTTAGGCATGAAGGTGGCGGTTTTGCCGAAATTGTGGGCAACGTTGAGTACGCAATATTTCAAGATTTGATTTTGATCGGCGCGTTCAACCAAGGTGCCAAACCTAGTACCGATCTCGCACTGCCCGGCAGTACCCACTTCATGGTGATGGACCTCGGTGGGGACACCCATCCCTTCCATCGTCAGGCACATCGCAGCGCGAATGTCCTGCAGAGAATCTACTGGAGGGACGGGGAAATAGCCACCTTTGACAGTGGGACGGTGGCCGATATTACCTTGTTCAAAGACCTTTTCGGAGTTCCATGAGGACTCATCAGAATCTATTTCATAGAAGGCGCCTTTCATCTGCGCACCCCAACGTACGTCGTCGAAGATAAAAAATTCGGGCTCCGGGCCAAAATAAGCGGTGTCGGCAATGCCGGTGGATTTCAGATACTCTTCGGCACGTTTGGCAATGGAGCGGGGATCACGCTCATAACCCTGCATGGTAGTCGGTTCGACGATATCACAGCGTAAAATCAATGTGGAATCATTGAAAAAAGGGTCCATGACGGCGGTAGAGGCATCAGGCATCAGGATCATGTCAGACTCGTTGATCCCCTTCCAGCCGGCGATCGAAGATCCGTCAAACATCTTACCGTCTTCAAATAAATCTTCATCAATCGAATGGGTGGGTACGGAGACATGTTGCTCCTTACCTTTGGTATCGGTAAATCGAAAATCGACGTATTTCACGTCATTTTCTTTCATCATTTCTAATACATCACTTGGTGACATCTAAAACTCCTCCTAAAAAGCAATATTAGTAGTTCTCTGTCTGGTTGCTGTCGAATCTAAATCCGATCGGCTCCCAGCAAGAATGCTGCCGTTAAACAAACTTGATGATGCTAAAATGCATGTTCTATGCCACCCGTCTTTTATTAGAAATATCTTGAATATAGGCCAACGCTTGGGGCATTTCGAACCGAAACGGCAACATTTTAGTGCGGATGTAAATGTATTGCACCAATAGTGAGCGCCTCGTTTGAGAATTGACCTACCCTCAGAGAGCACTGTGGTTTACATTCGTGCAGGATGGGTATCCTGGCAAACAGCTTCTTGAGGATGGGCTACTTTGATCAAGATGACAAGCTCGTCTGCCCCCTGCCGGGTCTCAATGACTTCGTGGCCGTGGACTCGGCACCATGCAGGAATGTCGTACAGCGCACCGGGATCGGTGCAATAGACTTTGAGCAAGTCCCCGGAATTCAATGTGGCAATTCGATCCTGCACCCTGATGACAGGCATGGGGCATAGCAATCGGCGAGCATCTAAACTCTTCACCGCCCTACTCTCCATCGAAACATTCCACTGTCCGCCCCCTCAGAGATACCAGCTCTCAGGGATATTCTCCACCGGCATGGGTGTTACCGACAAGGTTCGGGCTTGCTCACCGTGTGGAGTGATACTCACGCTCACCGATCCTGCATTACGGCCTTGGCTGAAGCGTGCCGTGACGCGGGCTGCGAGCAACAGATCCTCGGTACTGAATCGCTGCTCGCCAACCAGCAGAGTAAGTGGCCCACCATGACTGACTGTAGTGAGGTGAGTGAACTGTGAGCGATACCCCTGCAAAAACCGTGTTTCGCCTTCTTCACGAGAAATGATCATCTTAAAGTGGGGGCGTGGTCGCAGATGCCGACCAACCTTAAGTAGCATGATGTCATCCAGTTCATATGTCTTTTTTCCTCGGTGTGCCCAGAGATCCTTCAGCTTGAACGTGTAATTCGGGTCGGTAAGAAAACAGCATCCTCCGGCAGGCTGGGCATATTCTTTGATGCCATAGTGTTCGGCCAGTGCTATTTGTTGTTTTCGGGAACGCCCATGGATACCAAAGAGGTCGTGTCGATTTACCCAGCCTTCCTGCTCGGGTTTGGTTATAGGTAGATTCTTGGCGCACAGAGGACGCAATAACAAGTCATTGGCCGCAGATTGTTTTTCGATCATGGGCATGGTGTCGCGCCGCTGTGACATGGGGCGTTGTCCGACGACCTCTCCGGTAATGATAAAATCAAAACCGTTTTTCTCTACCCATTCCCTAGCTTTGGTAATCATGAATATCTTGCAATCAAGGCAGGGATTGAGATTTGCGCCGTAGCCATATTTTGGGTTGATGACGACGTCTTTATATTCTTCAATCACATCCACGAGGTGTAGCCTGATGCCCAGTTGCTCCGCTACCCAAAGAGCATTGTTTCGTTTTGGCCGGCGACGGTCTTTGTTGCGGATAGCGTGAGTGTGTCCCTCGACACAGAAGCCGGTATAAAAGTTCAGTCCCTCGACATGAACGCCCTGCCCCTGGATGATTCGGGCCGCCAGCATGGAATCGAGACCACCCGAAATCAGCGCGGCGGCTTTTATTTGTTTGGGCATACTTGATGAACAATGAATCGGTAGAGATGGGGACATGAGATTGTATCAATATTACCTAGATCCTGCGAGTGGCCGTGTTTACAGGGTGCAAGATATTGATTCGTTGGGCGAATTCGCTAACACTATGGAGAAAGCTTATATTCCTAAAAGCAGTCGGTTAGCAAATTTCGAAAATGTGGCTGTAAGCTTTATGTGGTGAAAATTGGGGGACCGATCAATCTGCTTTACACATCGAGATAAGGAACAAGCCGCGAAAAGGAGCACTGTCTGGAAGGGTAAAGCCAGCAAATTAAGGGAAGTCGTTAGCGCGTGATTGTGAGATGAT
>JAAEPA010000127.1 GCA_024222475.1 Gammaproteobacteria bacterium
CCTATGATTCTGATAAATGGTATGCCTCGAGCGAAGGTGTTCGTTCTACGCTAAATGAAGCGATTGCATATGTGTATGCAGTCATATTGCAGTAGTTTTATAGGAAAAATGAGGGTCATATAGTAAACGCCAAAATCCAGTATCTACCGGTCCGCAATCATCTTGTTGGGCGCACCCTTCGGCACGACCAAGCTAAATCAGCCGAAAATGCCTTTCTTAGCATGCATGAACGAACTTGCACCTGGGCGCGTTATTTTCGGCACGAGTCTTCGCTGTGAGGACTTATTGATTGCTCCAGGGTGCAGGGTTGAACCAATAAACAGTATTTTCTGAACTTTCAAGCCTCGAGACGAAGAGCTTTACTGGAGGGCACCAGGCCTTCCGGATAGAGGCTAACTTGGTGTCAGCTAACGCAGGGACTTGTAGGGATGGTAGAGGGCGCTATTATGACACTGCCGAGACAGGTACTAAACGATAGGGAAAACGTAATTAACATGAGAAATCCGATGGTGGCCGTCGATTACGGCATCCACAACAATCCGAACCATCTTCCGCCGCGAAATGCCTTATCCGACTGTCCGAACGTCGACCTCCGCTACGGGAGGGCTCCTGACCCTGCCGTGTTATGCCGACATGGACGCGCCCGAGGTCCGGCCTGTGATCGAACAGGCAACCGGGTCCTTTAGCTGAGCCGATCAGTGCATAGAATGGACGACACGAAGACCCCCCTGGTGAGCGTTGTGATGAACTGTCGCAACGGGGAGCGCTTTGTAGTACCGCGAGACAATCGACACTGCGCTACAGCAGACCATGGGCGATCTGGAGCTGGTGTTCTGGGACAATCGCTCGACGGATTCGACGGCCGAGATAGTCAAGAGCTACGAGGATCCTCGAATTCGA
>JAAEPA010000128.1 GCA_024222475.1 Gammaproteobacteria bacterium
ATCTACTGCGGAAAAGCCATTTTGGCCGGATTTCCCGATTAAACTCGTTAAATATGACCAATATTCGCCTTATTTAATCGAAAAATCCGGCTCAAAATGGCTTTCCCTCGCTACGACTCCTATTCTCGGACAGCCTCCTAGTCTTTTCTAAATATTTGTTGTCAGCCGTTAGTGGGGGGCTGTTATTTATTAAGGAAAAAACAACCGGTAAGCAATATAAAATAAGGCATAAAAAATATGGATTGTTATTGTAAGGAGATCTCTATCCCGAAGACTAGAACAAGTTTAACCTAGCAAGCCCGACGGTATAAGAGCATTTACTCGTTAGCGGAACCCAAATTGGTGCTCAAACTAGCAAATTCCGAGTTCATTAACTTGTTGATAATTTTCGGGACCACGTACTTTTGAGTATCTTCAATCTTAGTTACCAAGGCTTGATTGTTGATTGCCATAAAGGATGAGGAAGTATTGGAACGCTTAGCCATGAACCAGGTTGTAACCAGAAATAGAGCGTTGCCACCCTCAATACCTTGGGCAGGCCGCATTATGGCAATGACGTTAACACTGATTCTATTGGCTGGTTGTGCAAGTTATGGAAAGAAAGTAAATGAGGTGCCTGGCCTAGTCGAGGGGGGGCAGTGCGAAAAGGCAAAGGAGGCTGTAGAAAATGCCAGTAGTTGTAATGGTAAAGATCAGCTGCTGTGTGAAATGATGTTTGCCATGATTGATCACCGCTGTGGAAATTACCAGGCCAGCGTGCAACATCTTCAAAAAGCCGATAATAAGGCCGAACAGCTTTATACCCACCGGCTCCACGAGCAACTCATCAACATCATCACCAATCCAGGCCTGGCTCCGTACCGTGGTACGGAATATGAATGGGTATATCTGAGTTATCTTAATGCAATCAATTATGTGAATCTTGCGCGAGCAGCAAATGATGACAAGCAACGGCGCAAACATCTGGCGGCAGCGCGGATTGAGATCCGTCGGGTGGATATCAAACTGCGTGATATCGAGACCAGAAAGGGCACTTATAAGGAAGCGGCCGATGAGAAACGTGAATTTATCCATCAGGTCTTACGTGTCCTTAAGGTTCTGCAAGGGGATCTGGTCGACAGCAAAGAACTACAGTTCCGCGAAGATGGATATTTACGCTATCTCGCAGGCCTAGTGTATGAGATGTTAGATGAATGGGACGATGCCCGTATCGACTATCAAAAGGCCGCTACACTGTATGAGCAGGGCTACACTAAACAGTATGGATTAAGCGAAGGCATGGATGATCAGGCCTGGTTCGACACCCTCCGGATGATGCACAAGGCCGGCTATTCCAAGAGAAACCGCAACAAACTAGCGAAGCAGAAACTCGACCCAAAACAACGCAAGCTGCTGCAAAATTATAGCAAAGATGTCGCTCAGCTCATCGTGATCGAGCACTTTGATCGAGTCCCGGAGAGCGGTGAGCTGAATATGGTCCTAAGGGTGGACCGATCCCTGAAGGCCTTGGTGTTGAGCCCCGTACCGCTAGGCAACGCCGGGGATAGACAGACTCAGCTGGCATGGTTCTATATGGTCTATTCCGATAAGGGCATTTTACGGTTGATCCAAAAATATAACCATGGTGGTTTAAAGCGGGTTGTTAGGTCGCCGCTTGAGAAGACCATCTCTCTAGGACCGTTGTGGGATGTGTTCGAACGCAATAAAATCATAAGAGCCATTGAAAAATTCCCGCTTAGAATAACCGTGCCCTATATGCGACCATTGCCCGAGAATATCGGCAGCTCCCATTTAACCGTGAATGGGCGCTCGACGTCCAGTTTGCAAAGCGCGGACTCGGTGGCACAACTTGCTATGCAGGCTCAGTTACGCAATGCAGGATCAGCAATTTTTGCTGCGGTTGCACGCAGTCTCATCCAGCTAAAAACGGTCGTCGATCAGCTTGAAAAGTTAGGGCTTGCTGAACTGAGCAGTCTCTTTCCCAATATCGTGAGCGCTGCGGAAACTAGGTCCTGGACGCTTCTGCCTCATGTGATACGGATGACGCGGGTGGCGCTCAAACCGGGGCGTCATGAAGCAACACTTATCATAAAGGATCCCAAGGGACACGAGCTGGACCGGGAGCAGCGGACACTTGATATCAAAGCCGGTCAAATTGCGGTTTGGACTACCTTTACCACCGGGAAGAAAGGTCTTGCTACAATGGGTACAGCTTCGGCAAGGCCCAAGATTTCAACTACGAGACCACCTAGTGTTCCAGGCAAGGAATCCCAATCGGCGCCTTTTGGCGCTTTCATAAAGGAAATGGGGAAAATCTTAAATGAAATCGGGGAGGAGCAGAAGCGTTAAAAAAGGACATGGACATCAAGTCAACGAACCGTGCTGCTGTCATATCTTTGCTTGACATCGGTACATGCTCGAAAACCACGCTATAACCTATAGCTTTATAAAAGATGCGGAAAAAATCATGAGTATAGGATCTACCCACAAAAACCCAGTCTTGGTCGTCATGGTGATTTTGATGAGCACGATCATCGGTTGTGCAACCGTCGCTGTAGATCGCATTGATACAGAAGAGACGGTTGATCTAACGGATCGCTGGAATGATACGGATTCTAGTCTCGTGGCGAAAGAGATGATTGGGGATATGCTTGAATTTCCCTGGATTCGGCATTACCAGAAGCGTACCGGCAGGATGAAGCCCACGGTCATCATTCAGCACATCTCCAATCGCTCCCATGAGCATATCGCTGTGGATACCTTCATTAATGATCTCAAGCGGGCGATGATACGTTCCGACAAGGTAGACTTTGTGGTCAGTGAGGAAGAACGGCGGAATGTGCGAGTAGAACGCCAAGATCAGGAGCTGCATTCGAAGGAAGGCACCCAGGCGGCAATGGGAGAAGAGCAGGGTGCGGATTTTGCACTTTCGGGAAGTATAGATTCTATCGTGGACCAGCTGGGAGGCAAGCGGGTTACCTTCTACCAAACCGATCTTAAATTGATTGATATGACATCAAACCGGGAAGTCTGGAATGGACAGAAAAAAATCAAAAAAGTGCAAAAGCGTAGCCGCTTTGGCTTATAAATCGACCCCATTCTTTACCGCTTGGCTGTTGATGTGCACACTCGTTCTGGCGGGTTGTCAGCTCAATCTGCTCAAGAAAGAGCCGGACCAAGATCAGCCGGCTATGGGTTCGGCGCGTAGGGATGCACAAGAACCCAAGTGGATACATTATCCACCTCACGGATCCGGCATGGCCTATGGTGTCGGTTCTTCCTCGGTCTACCGTGATGACCTGGCGCCGGCCATTCAAAGTGCTAAGGAAAATGCCCGCAGTGAACTGCTCAAAGGGCTGCGTGTCCAAGTCCAGGAAGAAACCTATATCGAAAAGAAGAAGCAGACTTCTCAGCACGGCGCGACCTCATTTACCAGTAAGTTGAGACAAGAAATCTACAGTCGCATACCGCAGATCGAATTAAGTGGAATCGAGGTCACGGAGACCTATGTCAGTCAGAATTCGAGTGCCGTATACGCATTGGCACAATTAGATCGCGAGCAAGTTGCAACAGGATTGAAGCAGGAGATTGAGCAGCTTGATAAAGCATTGAAACGATTTGTTCTCTTGCCGGACGATCTATCAAAACACGCACAGCTCAAACGGCTTCTACCTGCTTCGGCCCTAATGGCTAAGCGTGATAAAATCGAAGCGCGTTTAGGCCTTGTATATGGTCACCCTCCCAGCGTCGTTACGCCTCCTGAAGAGGCGCAACTAAACCGGCGTATCAACGATTTACTGAACGGGCTCGTTATAGTGCTGCATCCTCAAGGGCAGGCCGCGAAAGCGATGGAACCCTACCTTTTGAAACAGCTAACGAAGAGCGGTCTAGTCATCAGCTCAGCCGGGGTAGCGGATGTAACGATGATCTACCAAGTGCGTACTCGGACAAAGCGCGACCGGGGCATGTATTTTACCTTTGCCGATGGTGATATTGTGGTCAAGGACGAGGAGAATCGCATAGTCAATGCCGTTGATGCGGCAGCGAAAGGCGTCTCTGGAGTGAGTCGAGATCAGGCCAGGGTGAAAGCAATTAAGCAACTTGGTGATCGGCTTGGTGAGGCGTTGCGAGAGGGTTTTCTTAAACGTATCATGTCTTCTGGTAGCTAGATGAATTCACTCGCCATCTCATTGTTTGAATACAAATGTCCATTGCTTTAGGAGGTTTAAGTGAAAAAATACGGCATCATATTGATATGTGCGTTGCCTTTTTTAGTGTCTGCACAATCCTTTAAGGATTACTACAAGTCTCAAAAGCAAGGCATGGACGCCAACCAACAAACCGATGAAGCATCGGAGTTTAACTCCTGGCGACAGCAACAGGAGCAGGAATATGACAGTTATAAAAAAGCATTACAAGAGGAGTTTCAAGTATTCCGTAAGACCCTAAAGGAGGAGATGGAGAAATACCAGAATTCAATCGGGGAAAATTGGGATGAGATCGAGGTTTCCGATGCCAAAAAGTGGGTGGAATATTCCGACGACCGTAAAACGAAACGAGTCGTGGATTACGATAAAAACGAGATCAGAATTCATGTGATAGAGCGTAAGGGGCAGGATGCAACTCGGGTCATGGAGGATGCACTGAAGGATATGCTGCGCGAGAAGCAAGAGACCGCCTTCAAACGCGAGCCCGTGATGTCGAAGGTGGAAAAGAAGCTTAGCAAGGAACAGGTCGTTTTAAAGGGAAAGCCGAGCGAAAAATTGGTATTGAGTGAGTTATTTGAGAAACCCAAACCTACCAAAGAGGAGGTCGATAAAAAGGCCTGGGATTTTTTGAAAAAGGCGCAAATAAAGAGAGGAGTAGCAAAAAAATCATCAGCGCAAGCTGAAGGGTCTGAGGTCATGGTAGTGACTATACCCTTGCCGAAGACTAGGGTTTCGAAGAAGGCGGAGCAATACCGCAAGACAATCGCTCAATATGCTGGGAAATGGGACATCAATGAACCCCTGGTATTAGCTGTAATACATACCGAAAGCGCTTTCAATCCCATGGCTACATCATACGTACCGGCTTATGGCATGATGCAAATCGTACCGCGCTATGCCGGTAAGGAGGTCGCCGAGAAACTTTGGGGCAAAGCCAAGCTGCTGTCGCCCTCCTATCTTTACGACGCCGAGAAAAATATCGAGGTGGGGACGGTTTATCTGAGTATCCTTTATCATCGATATTTCAGGAAGGTTAAGGATAGTGAAAGCCGTCTATTTTGTTCCATCTCAGCTTACAATACCGGCGCGGGTAACGTAGCGCGAGCCTTTACCGGTAAGCGCAACCTGAATAAGGCTATTCCAACCATCAATAGTATGACTTCGCAACAGGTCTACGATCATTTACGAAAACATCTTCCTTTCGAAGAAACACGCCATTATGTGCAACGGGTTTCCAAGCGTATGAAGGCCTATCAGGATTTATAAACTGAAGAAATGACAAAGTGAAGTGGCTAGACTATCCCGACCAGATGAACCGATATCATAGGGGGTTGATAGGAGTCGTTATGGCGATGCTGATGGCAGCGTGCCATCAAGCATCTGTTCGCACAGAGCAGGAAGATTCCCTGCCTGCTCATGCTCCGCCTGTCTGCTGGTTCTATCAGCCCGTGCGCGAAAATCTGGTAGGCAGTGTGGGTGTTGCCCGCGCACTCGCCATTGGCGGCGCCAAACGGGTAGATCAGCTGGCCAAACAGCGCGCGGCACTCGGTTTGTCGGCTTATATTGGAGCACCAAATTTAGACATAAAAGAATTGGATGAACTAATTACATCAGAGTCTGAGACTATCGAGTGGGTGGGCCACAAGATCCGGTTCGTTGATGCCACCGAAACGCAAGGATACCGGTATCAATATGCCTTGCTGGGGGATTCCGCTCCCCCATTGGATACCTTACGCCAAGGATGCAGCCGACAATGCAGGCCGACGCAATGCCAACCCGCTTGGTTATGCGACCCGATGAAACCAAAGGAAGCAGGTTTCGTCGGTGTCAGTTTCAGGGCCAGCAGTCTGCCTACACAATTTGGTATTGCGGTAAAAAATGCGCTGGCTCAATTGCAGTATTTTTATGGTGTCAAGGTTCAGACCGAGGGATGGTATTACCGTATCAAGGACAGCTTGGGTGGTTATCGTATACGTGTGCAGGAGGTGAATTTAGAGAAAAAACAACATAAGCAGACCGAAGAACTGAGATTTCTGGTCACCGATGCATGCTATGCGGGAGAACAGCTGTTCGTAAGGGTAATGACCCCAGATTTGCCTCCCATACATCATGGGATAGCTAAGAACTGGCTGAACCAGCCCAATCAGCTGGGCTATCAAGGGGCGGTGGGAACTGCCAGCCTCACTTCCGATGGATTGATATCGACCCAGATTAGGATCGCAATAGAGCGTGCATTCGGCGGTTTGACTGGAGCGGAACAAACCCAGCTGGAGGACAGCATGGTTATAAAACAACGCAACAAGGCGCGTACCGTAGTCTGGAATTTACACACTAAATCTCAATCGGAGGACATTTCCGGCAAGCTCCAAGGTATCATTTTTGAACCTCAAGGCAGTTATAAAACACGAGTTTATGTTTGGGTAGTTAAGACCAACGAGTAAGGAATGCGAACGACACACTTCCCTAACTGGCGCCGCATGATCGTTCGTATTCAAGGCGCGACAACAGGCGCATAGCCTAGCTATGTCACTGTTGTCGCAACGCCGAAGACGGACGATAAGGCAAGTCAGTTAGGGAAATTATTTAGGTAGTATTCCTAACAATAGAGAAGGAAAAACAGTGATGAAAAAAACGAAATCCATAATAGCAGCCTCTGCGGTGCTATCCCTAGTCCTGGCGGGATGCGCTTCGGCGCCGAAAGAACTGCCCAAACCCTCATCCGCCTCAGAGATCCCCGACTGGGTGCTGAATCCCACCATTGAGGATGGAATCGCTTCAGCACAATGCGTACCCTGGAGTGGTGATATGTCCTTAGATCGTTCCGAGGCGATCGCTGAGGCTCGTGCTGATCTCGTTAAGCAGATCGAGGTCAAGGTCAAAGCCATGGATAAGACCTATGCCCGCAGGGTAACGGCAAAGAGTGGTACATCCACCGGTAAAGTATTTGAAAAGGTTTCCAAACAGGTAGCGAGTCGTAATCTGACCGCCACGCAAGTGAATAAAGTTGATCCAGGGGTGAAGATCAATGAGGTCGTTCATTTATGCGCCATGGTGGTCTTTGGTAGAGAGGCGAATAAACGATTATTCGAAGACCTCATTAGTAGCAGTGGAGCGTCGGAAAACATCAGTCCTCAAGATGAGGACATCATGTTTGAGGAATTCAAGGCCTTCAAAGCTCAGCAGGAACTGGATAAGGAAACGCAGTAAACCGGCTGTGCTGTGGCGCGACAATAGTGACATAGCCCGAGCTATGCATCTGTTGTCGCGTCTTGAATACGGCCGATTATTTGAGGTCATTGAGTCAACTGTGTCGTTCCCATTCCCACCATGTCGATATATGAAAAAGGGTCAACATGCTTGAAGCGTTAGCATTTGTTCTGTTCAAGACCTATGTTGCCTATATGTTTGATCAGCATCTGCGTCAGCAGGATAATGTGATGATCGAAGGTGCGCCGCAATGGTATTACCAACGCAAGGAGGATCATGTCTGCGCTTCTGGTTTTGCAAAAGGGGACTTTGACTCTATCGATAAGGCGCGTCACAGGGCGCAGGATGCCTTGGTGCGACTTATCGATGATGCGACTAAGGCGATGGTATATAAACATTTCAGCGAAAATACCAACCCGGCCGAGCAGGAATTGGTAAAGCGTTTTGAATCCGATGAAGCCTTGCCGCGATTTGTCAAAGCTAAGGCACGGTTTCATAATGTAGAGTATCAAGAAGAAACCAATAAGGCCTTCGCCCGCAATTGTGTAGACCGCTCCAGTCTGCTCAGCTATGAGCAGGAACGCTTACAAAAAATACATGTTGCGGTGATCGAGAAATACCGCCATGAGGCCTTTGACGAACTGGAAGCCGAACGGCCTGCCGATGGAGGGGACGAACAAGAGTTGGTGCTGGACTTCTCACCCTACTTGAAGGGTTCGCAATCCGAATCCTCGCCTCCACAAGACCCATTTCGTGAGCTAGAACAAGAAAGTACAGATCACTGATTATTGTAATCATTTGAAACCCCTATAGGAAACAGCGGTTCGTGAAAAAATGGTCTGTAGTCATCGTGCTGGGTGTTGTAATAGCGGCCCTCATCGTTGGGCTGGTCATGCTTCCCCGCTATATCAATCGTCTCAAACCTGAGATCGAGCAGCTCGTTCAACAGGCCACGGGACGTTCTTTTCGACTCGACGGCGATCTGCGCATGAGTTGGTTTCCTTCCATCGGCATTGAGTTAGGCGCTACACAGTTGGGCAATGCCCCGGATTTTGGCGATACCCCCTTTGCCGAAGTGGACCAGGCCATATTGCGGGTGGCGATGATCCCCTTGTTGAGCGGCGAGATCGACGTGCGTAAACTGCAGCTCAAAGGTCTCAAACTCAATCTTTTGGTAGACGAACAAGGACGGGGTAATTGGCAAGATCTGAGCAGTGCAAGCGGTAGCAACGGTAATGCGCCCGCCGAGCCGGGTCCTCATCCACTGGCCTTGTCATTGGCGGGCATAGAGGTCGAGGATGCCGCTCTAAATTGGCATGATCTCAGTTCCGGTGAGCAATTGTCGATCGCTCCTTTTAGCTTTAGCGCCGGGGCTGTAGTTATAGGGCAGCCTGTGGATCTCGAACTGCAGTTTGCGATCAATAGTAAAGCGCCTGTGTTCGGTGGGCAGATACATCTTAAGGCAAACGTTCTTTACGAACCGCAATCAGAACAGATCCGTTTCCAGGAAATGGCCTTGGGCGTCACCGATGTAATTGCTGACGGTCTGCCGTTTACTGAGGTGCAAGGGCGGGTTGATGGTGCTGTCATCATGGATGTGAAAAACCAGCTACTGGAATTGTCATCGATACATGCGGCGTTGCAGGGGAAACACCTGGAGGGTCCTCAAGTGCAGCTGGACCTGGCCGTAACAGGCGCACTGCAACTGGAAACGCAGCGCTATGAGCTCAGCGATATCGAGATTACGCTCGATGTGCAAGGCGAGCCTTTGGGGGCGCAGGGGCTGAAGGCTACCCTGCGCAGTGCTGTGGTGGCCGATCTGCAGGCGCAGAATATCAGCATGGCGCCCGTGCAATGGGAACTCAAGGGTGAACCACAGGCAGGGATGCAGATCAACTCGGTCCTGACGACAGATTCCGGGAGGCTGGACCTTGCTGCGAACCAACTACTGCTAGACAACATCGCCCTGGAACTCAACGCCACAGGAGGCGAGATTGGGACAAAAGGCCTGACTGGGGCCTTCAACACCTCGTTGAAGGGCGATTTGGCAGCACAGCGCTTTACCCTTGAGCCGCTGGAGTTGCAGCTGCAAGGTGAACCGCAGCTGGACATGCAGACCGATCTGGCGTTGAAAGGTAGGGGCCACTTAGACTTACCTAAACAACAGTACCGTATTGAAGACGCTGTGTTGAACATCAAGGCAAAAGGCGGGCAAGCCCCAGATAAAGGCATAGCAGGCGTATTGAAGACTGCGTTGCATGCGGATTTAGAAGCACAGTCCGCGAGTATGAATCCTCTGCACATCGAGGCAATAGGCATGCAGCTGGACGGGCAACTCAAGGTCCAGCAGCTACTGGAATCACCCCATATAAAAGGTTCAATTAAGATCCCTCCATTTTCACCCCGTGAGGTTCTGAGCGCACTGGATCTGCGAATACCTCAGAACAGCCCCAAGGACGTACTCGAGGCCGGCGCGTTGGCGGCGGATTTTGAGGCCTCACCGCAGGGGGTTTCGGTACCTCGTTTGCAGGTGGCCCTGGACAAGACTCAGCTCGATGCAAAGCTCAGAGTAGAGGATTTTGCCAAACCCGATATCGTCTTTTTGCTGAACGTCAATACGATCGACGTGGATCGCTATAAGGCTTTGTTGGGCGAGCAGCAACCGAGCAATTTACCCCGCCAAGAAGACGCTGGGGGAGCGAGTGAAGGTACTATCGATTTGCCGGTAGAGACCCTACGTAATATGAGTGTAAAAGGCATGGTCAAGATAGATGCCTTGAAGGTTGCCGGGATGCGCATGAAAAAGATCAGCGCAACACTCATTGGCAACGAAGGAATGTTCGAGATCAAACCGCTGAGCTTGGCGATGTATCAGGGACATCTGCGCAGTTCAAGCAAGATTGATGTACGTGACTCGACGCCCGCCTATAAATTGTATGCTCGGGTACAGAACATTCACCTCGGTGAACTGCTCAAGGATGCCGTCGGCGAGGAGTCAGCCAGCGTAGAGGGGATCAGTACTCTAAAAATGAACCTATCGACCCAAGGGGATCGGCCTTCGATGCTCAAACGTCAGCTACAGGGTGATATTGACCTCAAGCTCGAGCGGGGCAAGCTGCATGATAAAAAGTTTGCGGAGAAGCTTGAAGCCCTGGCTGCACTTGTGGA
>JAAEPA010000129.1 GCA_024222475.1 Gammaproteobacteria bacterium
GGCGAATATTGGGCATATTTAACGAATTTAATCGGGAAATCTGGCCAAAATGACTTTTCCGCAGTAGGTTCTCTATTCTCGGACAGCCTCCTAGTCCGAGCTTTTCGCCAGGGTTCACAATTTTTAGATCGAGCTGGCTTCTGACTAGCAAATCATCCTTCCCCAACCCTTGCTTTCAGGGTGAAGCTGCCGTTCGGCGGGATTGCCTCGACCGCCCGCTCTTGGCCGACTGCTGCCGGTCACAGACAGCCAATCTATATATCTGAAAAGATCCTTACACCGGATCAGCATCCCAGCGAAGACGAACGGTGGGTAGAGCGCAAGCGACACACACCATGTATCACGTTACCTTGTGTAATATGCTCTGCCAGTCCAAATCTGGAATTTTTTATTCACAATCGCAAAAAGCTCTGATGGAACCCTATATTGTTGGGCGCGTGCTGCATGTGCTGGGCGTTGTACTCGGGATCGGTGGCGTCGCCATGGTTACCACCGTGCTACTGCCGGTTAGTCGTTCTATGAAACGGCCAGAGGAACGTGTCGCCTTCTTTGAGCGGATAGAGAGTCGCTTTGCCTGGCAGGCACGCTTTACCACTTTGCTGACCGGGATGACTGGTTTCTGGATGCTCTATCTGATCGATGGCTGGTTCCGCTACCAGGGTCCCGGCTTCTGGTGGATACACGCCATGACGGCGGTCTGGATCATCTTCACTCTGGTTCTCTTTGTGCTCGAACCCTTAGTGTTGCATCGGCTGTTTCTGAAGAAGGTGGAGCAAGCGCCCGAGAAGACCTTCGTCGTGATTCTGGTAATGCACTGGTTGCTGTTGACGATCACTCTGGTGACCGTGGTCGGTGCAGTGGCCGGCACTCACGGTTGATTGTTCGGATAGGTCGAGGCCATCGCCTGGAGCGGCGATCACCTCAGTGTCGGTGCACTGGCTTCCCTGTTGAGGAAAGAGTAATCAGTTGTGATAGAGGGTATCTCTGGGCAGCACCACTCGGGATTGGCGCTTCTCTAAGGCGCGTCGACAATATCCCTTGGCTATGTAAACTTTGACCTAATCCTTCTTGGTCGGTTATCGAACCCACAACCGACTTGGAGCGATGCCCGAATTACTATAGTGTGATTATTTCTACCAAATCGCCATTAGGTAAACGAGGTTGTAATAGATGGATATTGATAAGCTTCAAGATTTCTTTTTCTGGTGCATGATTACTAATATCGGCATATACATACTCGTCGTAGTCGCGCTATTGGCAATGCGCGACTTGTATATCAAGATGCTGAAGAAGGTGTTTGGGCTGGACGAAGAGACAATTCGAAGGGGTATGTATACATACGTGGCCAACTATAAGCTCCTGATAACTGTCTTCAATTTTACCCCTTGGATTGCGACCCTAATAATCAAATAATCACAATAGAACACTGCCCCTGGCCGGAAAGCGATCGTGGTAGGCGGTTGTCTCCGACCTACTCGATAATTTGTTTGCTGGAAGCGGGATGCAATTTCTGTTGAGCACAGATTGCTCGTAGCCATAGGGTCACTAGAAATACCATCCAAGCTGAATAAACAGGCTCAAATCACTGGAAAAAAAGACGCCTGGGAGATCGGTTTCGATGCCGCCATATTCAGTGCCGCTAGGCCCTATCGGCACACCCAGCGCACCCAGCAGTGCCAGATTGTCTCCCAGACTGTTCTGCGTAACGACCTGTAATAACGCACTTCCGTCGCCGATATTCCAGAACAGGTTTGGCGTCAGGGTGAACAACGGCGTCATCTCAATCATCAAGCTCCCGGCCAGGTAATGCCGCCCCAGGCTAAAAAACTGCCGACGGGCAATACGCTCAATGAGATCAGGGTTGTCAGCCAGGCAGTTAGGCGCATAGCAACCATCGTGCTGACCAAACCCATTAAAAAAATACTCGGCGCTGCCGCTGACGTTTTTGCCTGCCCAAACCCACGAATAACTTGTGTTGACAACAAACTGCGCGACGACCCCTTCAACATCCGTATCGTTGAGCACCAAGTCACCGCGCCAAACTGCGCCGCCGACGTCGCGACTACTGCCGACCGCGACCAGTGCATCTGCGTAATGCCACGCGGCCAGCACATCATATTCGGTTACACCGGCGAAACCGTGGTACTTGGCTGCCAGCGTGGTCTGATCGGACTCAATGTTTCCCGTTACCGGGTTACGGCGTACTACATAGCTTACCTGGATGTCATCGCCGTTGTGGCGTAGGTACTGACCGTACAGCATGTCGTCACCCGTCTTGAACTCGGTATCGACTTGGGTGGGATCGAAGGGATTGACGATGTCCATCGGTGTAAAGAACAGTCCGTTTCCCCAACTGATGGCCTGTCGTCCGAAGCGCACTGACGCGTTCGTGCCGGTATATCCCATAGACAGCCGGTCGAGGCGGCCGATCACGGCCTGCTTGCCTTTGTCCTCAATGGTGTGGGTAAGGTCCCACCAGCGCCGGTCATCATTGATCAGCCGACCAAAGAGCAGCTCGAAACCCGGCGCCTGATCGACCAATTCACGCGTGTACTCGACGGTATCGCCATACAACACGATGGCTTGTCCGTCGGTCTTGAGATCCCAGGGACCCTTGTCCGCACTGAATAACAGCCGGAGTTCCATGTCGAGATCCTTGGCGCTGGAACCGGTCAGCGCGTTTATGGCACTGTCATCGGGAAAGGTCTGAATCGTACCGCGCGTCTTGAAGTGGCCACCAAACTCGTAGACGGTCCGGTCGGTGGCCTGAGCATTCAGGGCGATGCCGTAGACTAGTAGCAAAAGCCAACGCACCGAACAGTCGCTCATGCGGTCTGTTGAGCAATATCCTCGACTACCTGGCCGTCCAGCATTCTGACGATGCGGCGGGCATAGGCCACAACTCGCTGATCATGGGTGGCGATAATAAAGGTTGTGTTGTGCTTTCTGTTCAGTGCCATAAAGAGTTCCATCAACTGCTCGGCAGTGTGCGAGTCTAGATTTGCCGTAGGTTCATCCGCCAACACCATCGCGGGTTCGGATACGATGGCACGCGCCACCGCTACCCTCTGTTGCTGGCCACCCGACATCTTCGCGGGCCGCCGGTCTTCCAGCCCTTCGAGCCCGACTTCTGCAAGGATGACCTGGGACTTGAGACGCCGTTCCTCGGCGGGGACGCCCTGCACCTCCATGACGAACTCTACATTTTCGCGTGCTGTTAAAACCGGAATCAGGTTGTAGGCCTGAAATACAAAGCCGATGTTATTGAGTCGCATTTTTGCTAGCTCGCTTTTACTCAGCTTGTCGATGCGCCGGTCGGCGACCCAGATTTCACCGGCGTCGGGCCGGTCCAGGCCGCCAATGGCGTTCAGCAAGGTTGTCTTGCCGCCGCCGGATGGAGACACGAGACAGATAAAATCACCCTGCTCGATCTCGAGGTTGACGTGATCCAAACCGATGACCTCGAGATCGCCCTGTTTAAATGTCCGGCACAAGCCGACGCAACGTACCGCATTCATAGTCAGACCTTGGTTATTGCTTCAATGGGTTCATAACGGGAAGCGCGCCATGCTGGTGACAGACTGGCGACAGTGCCCAGCACGATCACGATCACATTCGCCATGATGACATCGCCAAAGGACAACTCCGGGTAGAGTACAGCCGATGCACCGAACAATTCCATCCCTTCGGCGACTATGGACAAATCGATGCCGTCCTGCAGAGGAACGATGGTCAACCAGGCCAGCACGTTGCCGATTAGCAGACCGATCAGCAGCATTAATAGTGACTCCATTATGACCTGCCCGAGTATCACGATCGGCTTCATGCCCAGCGCCAGCATCAGACCGATTTCGCGTACGCGCTCGAACACGGCCATCACCAGGGTATTGACCAGCCCGAACGACAATGCTACGAACACCACGATAAACCAGACCACAACGAAACCGTCCATTACACCCAGCATGGTGCCGAGGTAACTGTCGAGCTCATACCACGGTAGTACACTGAGATCAGGCCCCGCAGCCGTGGCAATGTTTTCGTACAGCGGGTCGATATCCCGGAATCCTGGTCCGGCAACGGCCACTTCATGTACCTGATTGCCGATCTTTAATAGCTTCCGGGTTGTATCGATCCCGGTAAAAACGAAATTCTTTTCCAGGTTCTGCGTTTTTGATTCAAATAATCCGACCACCCGGAATCCACGGTCGGCGATTTCGTTCTCGGGGTCCTGGCTTAACATAACGACGCGCTTGCCGATTGCGGTATCCAGGGTGTCGGCCAGCTTGCGACCCAAAATGATGCCGCTGTCCGCAGCGTTCTCCAGGAAGCGCCCTTCGGCCATGTCTTTCGCGACAAAGGAAATCGTGCCTTCCCGCGCCGGGTCGATGCCCAACAGCGTTACACTGCGCGACTCGCGCTCACTGGAAATGACGGCGGGCACGCGGACGCGACTTGCCCAAGCCACAACCGCCGTGCTCTCCAGCATGGTCAACAATTCACCAGACGGCGGTGGCATGGCGTTTACTACGTTCGGGTCATCGCGATACTTCGGATGATGGATCTGCACATGTCCCGGCAGACTTCTCACGGCGTCGCTGATCATATCGTTGACCATGCCGCGCATCAGAGCGGTCATGAATATCATGGCCCAAACACCGACCGAGATGGCCGCAAGCATGATCAGCGTGCGGCGATGATTACGCCACAGGTTGCGCCACGCCAGCCGGGAAACGATTGCAGCAACCCGCATCATGCCGTCCTCATCGCTTGCACCGGCTGCAACCAGTTCAGTCGGGCGGCAGGATATATCGATGCAATCAAGGTGCTGACATAGACAATCAGTGGTCCAAGCAGTAAAGGTATCAACTGTAGCTGCGGATAAATGCGTGAAGGCATGTTGAAGCGCTCGGCCATTTCATCCATACCGGGATAGCTCAGCCCCTGAAAGCCAAACCAGACAATCAAGCCGCCACCGAGCAGCACACCCAGAATCAAGCCGATACCGCCCATCAACGCCGTTTCCAGCATCACGAGCCGGCCCAGCCGCCCCGGCGTCAAGCCCAGGGCCATCACAATACCGAATTCACGCGTACGCTCCAAGACCGACATCAACACCGTGTTCAATACGCTGAAGGCCACCAGGATGATCAGCACGCCATACATGAACCAGGCGCTTGCCAGATCCGCTTGGATTGCCTGCTTCAGGCTTGGTTGAAGTGTATCCCAGTCATGCACGACCAGATTAGCGCTGGCAGCCAACAATTTTTCTACCGCTTGTTGAACCTCCGCGACCCGCGATAAATCGGCCGTTGTTATGACGATTTCATGGGCATGATTCCCCATTGAAAACATGTCCTGAAAAGTTGCAAGAGGTATCTGAGCGATACTGCGGTCTAGATCGGGCATGCCGCTGTCGACGATACCGGTCACGATGACGACCGCCGCGGCAAAGGAGCCGTCACGCCCGCTGCCGAGCAGCGTCAGCTCATCACCAACTGAGACCCGCAGGTTGCGCGCCAGCACGCTGCCGATTACCACCTCGGCAGCGTCAGTATCTCTCAGATAACGTCCCTGACTCAGCAACCCGGGCAACGTGGAAACTCGTGCTTCGTGTTCAGGCTGCACGCCAACAATCTGTATGCCGAAGCTGCGTTCTTCGCTCGATGCCAGTGCAAAGGCCGCGCCGCGCACCGCCACGGTGTCGATATCCAGGCCTGCTCTCAATGAGGCCCCGAGCGCTGCGGCATCCGGGATACTTTGTCGCATCTTTTTGTCGTCTTTGTAGCCGGGTGCTTGCACCTGAAGATGACCGGTCAACACCGCAAGGGTATTATCGATCATCATGGAGTACATCCCGAATTGCAGCGACAGCATGAATACCAGGAGGATGTTGGAGAACACCATGGCACCGGTCGTGAGCCAGGTACGGCGCGGTTGCCGCCAGAGGTTTCTCCAGGCCAGGTGCAGCGTAATATTCATTGATCCTAGTTGCGAGGGTTACGCAGGTTCGCCAGTGTAAACAACCTATCGTCGAGTTGTACGTCATAATTCATGGTCTGCACCTGCATTTCGGTCCATTCGTCGGGCGCGTTAACCTTCGATATTCGCTGTCGTAACGCGATAATCCGTCCGCCCATCTCGCCGATTTCAAGCGCCTCCAGCTTCTTGACCAATATTCCCTCCTGGTCGTAGTAGCTCTGTTCGATCAATACCAGGTCTTCGCGGATCCGCAGCACTTCTTTACCCCAAACTACAGCTGCCTCCTCTAGGGGGATCGACTCGATAACATAGACCTTTTGGTCATCCGCCGTGGTGGTGTCGAGCAGTTTATGGGTGTATTGGTCGACAATATCGTCGGCTCGCGAGACATCTTTATTGGAAAAGTCGGACCCTAGCCAGCTTTGCCCCATCATGGACGACGGTACCTTGATGACGCGATTTACCTTTGGCGAGTAGTTCCACATGCTGTTATCGAGCATCAGCGTACCATTGCCGCGATCCTTTTGTGGAGCGGTCACACGCACCAGCGACTTGTCACTACCCTGGGTCCAGGCTCGCATGGACATGGTACGTTCCCAGTCCGGTCGGTGAATAATCATCGTCATCTCACCTACAGACGCCACGCCACGCCAGTGATCAATGGCATTACGCACAATATCGCGAGCCTCAATCGCACGAGCTATCGGTACACTGGCGATTATGCCGAGAAAAACGATAAACAATGGCTTTTGGACAGTTATTTGCACGACTCTTCCCCATGGTAGGAATGAAAGGTTAACAAGACAGCTTGCAGGATCTAGTACAAATCCCTGTATGCCATCGGAATCACTTGAACCCTTTGGCGGTTATCTCTACACATATACGCCTGAACATGGTCAGTACGCTGATAAAGTGATCATCAATTTTAACGTCATAAAGACCGGTAAGTTCGGGGTAACGGAGTTTGATGTCCTTTAGCGCCTTGCCGTAGCCGCCACGGCCCACTCCCCCCGATATTTGGATGATAGAAGAAGCTCCTAAGAGGGGAATGGATAGACCGTACTGGCAGCCGCGCCCTTTGACCTCCCCAAGCGGTATTATGTCGTCCGGTAGATCTCCCGGCGCTGAAGTCACATAGGACAGTGGGCCCTCCGAGTCGAAGAAAAGTATAAAGCCGCCCATGGGGAGTAGGCCGGGTTTGGCTTCATAGGAGGGTTGAGCCGTTGCCAAAGGAGAGGCAACTAGGGTAATAAGACAGGCCCCTAATGCGCAAGCTTTCACTGTTGCGACAACTTGCCCGTCACGACGGTACAAATTTTTGAGTAGAGACCCAGCAAGATCGATGTGGCCCTGACATCGGCCTTGACGTCATAGAGTGTGGTGTTCACTTTGGACCCTGCCGCGTTAGCGGCGGCGGTGGCATAACTCGCATCACCCCAGGCAACGAGAAAGAGTGCGCTGCGGTTACAGGCCTCCCCGGTGACTAAGGTATCGTTAGGCGTTGTCCTGACGTCGGATGGTGTCGCGGATCGATAGGCGCGCGGTAGCCGAATATCCGTATAGAGCAGACCACAGCCTGAAACCGTGATTGTCCCGATCAGCATCAGAATCCAGTACGGTCGTAATATGGATTTCATAAACACCCCGCCTCTTTAACCTAGACCCTGAAAGTGCAATTACTTACAGGATCTAAATTTAATGCTTTGATTTCTGGCGGATCTGAGTGTGGTGTAACAGTCTCTAAAAATCAACCGTGAGTTTATCCCTAGGCGGGATTTTCTCCCATCGAAATTCATAGTAAGAAGTTCGTCATTTCGTCACTGCTGCTAGTACGGGTGATGATGTCTTTCGTTGCAGATTGGCCATATTCAGGCATATGCCGGTATATTAAGGTGGCGCTTGCGGATCAAGATTGGGGAATAAGAGTATCGACCGGAGAAATGTGTATGGTGAAGCATAGTGATAGGGCGTATTGGGGTTCGTTCCTCACCCTAGCTACGAGCTATACGTCTTGAAAACTCATTCGCCATGGGTATCAGCCCTACTGCTTGTGCTGTTGCTGAAGCTGCCGTTCTCTGACCTCCAAGCGGGTGAGATTCCCGCCGTACCTCCACGATTACCACCAATGATGATGAGTAAGCTCCAACTTGATTGGGGGAATGATTTTCTTGGGAGATTTGGGCGCAGTGATGACTTTCGAACCCAACAGGTATCGCTTTTTATCCGCTTGGCCGATCGGTGGTCGCTGACCGCGGATCACAGTACCCTAACCTATCGAGGATCTAATCGGTTCGACCCGGACCCAGTGGGCACGGAGGGTCGGCTAGATCAATTGAGCGGTTCTCTGGGGTATCTTCTTCATCGGAGTAGAGATTCAGCCAGTCAACTGGATATAAGTTCGGGACTTGGATTTCGGGCCAGCGGAAATATTGCTGGGGACCGCATCCAAAATGGGTTTCACCAATTGATCGACTCCGGGTTGGTCAATCTGCCCTATGTGGACACCGAGCGGGTGGATGGGTTGATCTGGCTGCGGGGAAATTTCCAATACCTAGAATCGCGGGCCACACCAAATTGGCTGCGATGGGTGGGAACCGGCTGGCAGGGCGGTTACTGGTTATATGCAACAACGCTCGCGACTACCGATACGCAATGGGATGGTGCGGTTAATGCCTCGGGCCTGGTGGTCAACGGGCCATGGAAACTATGGTTGGGTTTGCGCACGGACTGGCGTGAGGGTTATGAGCGTGATGTAGTGCAGACCGCTACCGCTACCGCTACCGCTACTAGCGAAGAGGGTGTATCACTGTCTCTGGGAGTCGCCTTTGGTCCTGTTATTGTGGAGACGACCCAAAGCCTGGGTGACGGGCACAGTGCCGGGCGAATCGTGTTCAATGCCAGTCCCGCTGCGGGAGTTTCCTTATCCGACAAACACCGGGGCGTCGGGGTACAACTCGGTATATTGATACCCGAGGTCTATTTTGATTTTCAGGGACGCTGGTTGCTTAGAGAATTGAACAGTTCATCGATATTAGGCGGACAGCTATATTCAATTTTCAATATTCGCTATGGTGAACCCCCTGCCGGTGACTTGGCAACGGTCTTTGTCTCCACAACCCAACTTACACTCGGTGGTGAGTGGCAAACGCAAATCAACGATGGCGGGGCACCCTGGATTAAGCCCTATTTCGCCTTAGGCCTTGGCTGGCGACGAGAGCAGGTGATCGGGGGTGAAGAACTGCAAGGGTTGAAGTCAGATGCCGTAGATCGTGCTGTCATCGCTACTGATACCGGCTTGCGTTTCGATGTTGCCGGAAACCGGCGATCCTGGTTTTTCAGTTGCAGCTAGGCCTAACCGGATGGCTCCCCTTGGCTGATGCCCATGTTGACTTCAATGGTCGATCTATTCGAGTTCAGCAAGCAGATTTTGCTGCTGTAGTCGGCTTCAATGCCTTATTTTTTTAATGGGGTATGTTGTTCCATTCCTCTCGCATTCCGCACCCATAAAACGAAAGGGAGTCGATTGATTTAATTAACCTGAAGTCAAGTTATTCTCCAAACAGCAGGTTATTCATCATCTATTGATAAGAATTTCTTGCGCTAGCCTGCCCGCCTTCCTCACTCCCACCCCAAGGCTATGATGTTGTTAAAATGCAACCAATTAGGAGTCTGTATGGGCATTTTATCGGTACGCATGCATTTTTTTATAATCTGAGTTAAAAAATCTTGTGCGGCAGCGCCTGTAGGTGTATGGTGGTTTAGCAACACCCTTCATGGGGGCGCAACATTGTGGTATTTTATCAACAATCTATGCAAGAGGGAGATCCATTATGAAAAAGTTCGTGTTATGTGCCGCCACCGCCATGGCTTGCACCATGCCGGTAGCCGCGCTAGCCGGTACCACGCTGTATGGTACCTTGAGTTACTCATTGAATCAGGTCGATGAAGATAAGGTTGACGGCAGAGATGGCCTGAGTGGAGAAGACAATGTTTCCCTGTTGGGTGTCAAGGGTGCATTCGGTGATGATATCAAGGCCTTTTTCCATTTGCAGAC
>JAAEPA010000130.1 GCA_024222475.1 Gammaproteobacteria bacterium
TCAAGGCCATCTCTTCAAAAAATTCGTTATCAAAATCGGTAATACGGAAAGCATACCATGCCTCCTCACCCGGATCCAAACCCCCTTTATTCTCGCCAACATCTAGAGGGATAGCTGTGTGCGGGGCAGAGCCTTGAACAAAAGCCGGAGCCGGGGCCGAAGCCGGAATCGGGGCCAGAATTGGATTAATGACATCGTCATCAAATAGCCAGAAATCCATCGGACCATCGCTACCATTTGATATGGACATCAAGTACTGATCGCCCTTAGTCACCGACCCGGTCCATGTACGTTCGCCGGTGTTATCATCACCATCTCGAGAGATCAGCATCCCAGCGCCAAAATTGTTCATTTCGTCCTGGTCACCGCGCTGCCACTTGCCAAATTCAGCGTACTCAAATAATTCAAAATTAACGTGATGTCTGCGGTTACCGTCATCGGGCGTAAAGAACAATGAATAGTCCAGAGGTTCAATTTTATCCGATCCTACATTGGGGCGAATAAAAGTGTACCAATACGTTGAGTGGGGGGCTACCGTACCGCGAGCCGTTTCACCGGCGGTCAAGGTATCGGGATTACCTGGGTCGGTACCAACCATAGGCAACATTGGA
>JAAEPA010000131.1 GCA_024222475.1 Gammaproteobacteria bacterium
ATCAAAGATCCTGACAATCCCATATGATTCCAAGTCCTGTTTTACAGCGTCGGCATCTACATCCAAAACAAAGGCCGAGAGTTCGGTTTCCGGTGCTCCGGCAAGGGTGATCATCCCGTAGTTGGTCGCCTTGACTTTTCCGTTCTCAGTTTCAATGATGACACCGATTTTTTTCATGCGATTACCTTTGCCTCTTCCTTAAGGATGGTTGCAATCCTGGCCGCGATTTCCCGAGGGGTCCCCTTGATTTCTTTTGGAGAGCGTTTCTGGGTTAGGGGCACAAGTTCAATCAGCCGAGTATTGCCCGGCGGCGTCTCAAGAGCAAGGCTGTTAAAATCAATTCTGGTCACCAGCTTCTTCCTGGCTTTAACCACATCGGGAAAGGTTGGATAGGAAGGAGTGTTCAGGCCGCGTCCGGCGGCAATCACACAGGGCATGGCCAGTTCACAAGTTCGGGTTTGTCCGCCCGTAAGCGCATAGGTCACAACGGCCCGGTCCATCCCTGCCTTGATCTCAACTGCATTGGTTACCACCGGGAAATTAAACAGAGCACCAATGCGGAACATGGTCTGCATGCCTTCGGAATCGATGGATTCCTTTCCCGTGAGGATGATGTCGGAAATCCCGTCCTGTTCAATGGCCGCCTTGAGAGCCCGGGCAGTTGACATGCTGTCGTGGATCATATCGGTTTCAATGAGGATGCCCCGGTCA
>JAAEPA010000132.1 GCA_024222475.1 Gammaproteobacteria bacterium
GCTATTCCACAATATCCATGTGGCGTACTATACTCATAAAGTGAAATATGCGGGTAGTTCCGGCAAGCGTGCGTGACCGGTTGAGCCCAAGCTGATTAAGATGATTCCACTGTAAAGAGACAACCGAGGGGGAAAGATGAAATCAGCGCAATCCATAGCCTTGACACTGGTCGAGGTTACAGAGCATTTTGAGCAGTGGCGAAGCCATAAGAGGAAAGGGGAACGGATACCGCAGCGGTTATGGTCCGAGGCGATCGGGTTACTTTGCGATTACCCGATCTCGCGGGTGATCAGTACCCTGCGATTATGCGCTACGGACCTGAAGAAGCATCAGGCGCAATTGAGTGACACCCAAAGTACGCCGGATGCGGGCCCTGGAGTGGCGTTTATGGAGCTTGAGGCCAGCCTGATCGAGCCGAGCTTGAGGCCGGTTGACGCCTCGTTGGTGACTCTTTCCATTGCGCGGTGTGCTGATGAAGGTGATGAACCGTGCGGGTCATGGCGAACTGCTGGTGCTCTTAGGCTTGGCACTGACCTTCGGAGGGTCAGATTTCTTCGAGCTGGTGGGTGTGAAAGGTGACCTGGGCGCGCTGCTTATCGGGGCCCTGATGGCCGCTCACCCCTCGGCGCCTGAGATGTCGAAAAAGCTGATGGGTTTTAAGGATATCCTGCTGGTGGGTTTCTTTCTGAGCATCGGCATGTCCGGGCATATCACCGTATCCGCATTGCTGGTGGCGCTGGTACTGGCGCTGGCGGTTATACTGAAGGTCAAGCTGTTTTTCTTCATATTCACGCGCTTCAGGCTGCGCGCCCGTACCTCGGTTTTAGCCTCCTTCAATCTGGCAAACTACAGTGAATTTGGTCTGATCGTAGGCA
>JAAEPA010000133.1 GCA_024222475.1 Gammaproteobacteria bacterium
GGTTGAAGGCATTATCGGCAATATCGGTACCGACCGTAATCAATTGCCGCAATATGGAACGCTCGCGGACGATATCAGCATAGGCACGAATATTAGCCGCACTGGGGGTCTCCTTGGCCAAGGTTCCAAGATAGGCTAATACGCTGCTGTCACTAAGCTCCTTGCGCTGCTCAAGACGGTCAGAAAGGGTCACTACATCAAAGGGCTGATTCTTATCCGCCAACTCGCCGATAGCGCGGAATATGATGCGATGATCATAGAGGTAGAAATCATCCTCGCTCACTTTGTCGGCGATCTGATCCCAAGATCCGTTGTCCAGCATCAGTCCTCCCAATACGGACTGCTCAGCTTCCAAGGAGTGCGGCGGGACCTTCAGATCTTCGGCACGAGTTGCGCTTCTTCTACCCGTAGCGACACTTTTAGATAGGGTGGACATGGGATGATCTGCCTCAGGTCAAAGTAGCCCCTATTCCTCAGCCAAGATCGTCAACTTTACGTTAACGTCCACACCCGTATGCAAGTGCAATTCGATCTCGTATTCTCCGGTTTGGCGTAACGGTCCACTGGGCAGCCTGACCTCACGTTTTTCCACCGCTAAACCAGCGGCGGTGATGGCCTTGGCAATATCCGCCGTACCCACCGAGCCAAACAGCTTGCCTTCGCCGCCCACCTTTGCCGTCACCGACACTTCGAGATTCTCCAGCTTATCTTGCCGGGTCTGAGCCATGGCCATAGTTTCAGCAGCGGCCTGTTCCAGGTCAGCCCGCATGGCCTCGAACTCAACAATGTTCTGAACCGTGGCATATTTGGCTCTTCCCTGAGGAATGAGATAGTTGCGTGCATAACCTGGTTTGACCTGAACCTTGTCTCCGAGATCTCCAAGGTTTTCAACCTGATCCAATAGAATGACTTCCATTAATTTCACCTTTACTCAAAATATTTCTTAACCCGGCAAAGCGGGAACCAAATGCAGGAGCACTACACTCCCACCAAGAATTGGGACTATATAGTGCCTGAACGGAAAGTAGAGTCTACTGCGACTTCCCCGTGCACGCGATCTTTTAACCACTACAAATAGTTATTTGGAATGACCAAACGCCTAAATGTAGTGGTCAAAATATCACGCACCCGGAAAAGCCTCGCTACGACCCACTTTTCGTTCAGGCACTATTTACGAGCCTGCATTCTGGCACGCAAATCGAAAAAATTATCGACAAGACCGATAGCGCATATGCCCGCCAGCACTACAGAGAACATGAAAATTGAATTGGCGTCGCCGGAGATCAAGTATGCTAATACCAATACGGCATAGAAGGTGCGCAGCCAAAGAGACGGGTTGCTCGTCTTCGTACAAGCACTGTGAACAATCGCTACCCCTTGCAGTATAAATAAAACGAGGCTGATCACGGCCAATTCAGCCACCATTGAGGTATCTACGAGAATGCTCCCCAGAAACAAACCAATCCCTAGTATTGCCGGCCAGAGACCCAACCTAAGATCGAGAAACTCCTGCCTGAATCCTCCCGGATTGTAAAGCATGGATTGCCACCAGCGGGCAACCAGTACCATCATCGCCATGCTTAGCAACATCGAAGCTACCAGACTTCCCGTCATATATCGAGCAGCGGTTGCTATTATCTTCTGCAGGTCAACCTCCTGCATCTGCGATGACACACTCGGGTCGAGCATAGCTTGGCGCAGGTATTCATCGAGCATGCCGGACCAGAAACCGCTTATATCCGGTACCGCAGCATGCGCCCCCAGAATAGATATCAAACCCAGGGCGATGGTGGCCTGCAGGGCCAGCCGCAGGGAAACCGTAGCATGCAATACCAGGGCCGGCAACATTAATGGCACCCATTGCATCAGACTATAAGCCAGCGCGGCCTCCACTCCCCTGACCAATAGGAAGTTCAAGGCCATCATAATAGCTGTAGACATCCCCAAAACAAATAGGCCTTGGGTCGCGCCGAAACGCAGGGTGACCAATGCCAAGGTTGCCCCACTGAACAAGGTTAGCAGGGTAATGAGCGCCAGACCGATCTTGCCCACCAGCAGTGTCAAAGGCAACAGGAACAATGCCGACAAGGCAAAACCTACTACCGCGGACGTGGCCTGCATCCGGCCGGCCATAATATAAGATACCAGTTTACGCATGGTCAGCCGCGAGCCATGATCACCACAAACTTATGTCAAGACGGTGGTTTGACTTAACCCGGATTTGCAGCAAAAAAACTGAGACTGGATAGATTTTACTCATCTCCGCTTGGCATTACCAACGGCTATCAATGTTGATCGCTGTAAGGCAGCAGAGATAAATAGCGTGCTCTTTTCACGGCCCTGGCCAGCTGACGCTGGTATCGAGCCTTGGTACCCGTAATCCGACTGGGCACGATCTTACCTGTTTCGGTAACATACCCCTTCAGTAAATTAAGATCCTTGTAATCGATCTCCTCAATACCTTCAGCGGTAAAACGACAGTAACGTCTGCGACGAAAAAATCGAGACATAGTATTTCCTCTAGTGAAAGAATGCGAACCAGATTAAGTTGACCCACCGACGCTGAATGATCATTCGCATTCAAGGTCTAACAACATTGAATACACACGACAAGACAAGTCATCCGGGTAGGTGTATCGAAAGCATTCCTAAATTAATATAAAATAGATGAGTCGCAACAAGTATACCCTTGACGTAAGGATACATTTCTTATCCGGCCACCTTACTATGTTCTACCAACCTCAGCATTTCCTCCAGTTGAGGGCTTGCTGCGGGACCCGGTATCGGCAGAATCCCGAGATTCCTGCACTTGCTCTTCCTCTCGTGCCAGCGGCGAGGCCTCTGTGACGGCCGTCTTGCGCTTAAAGATAAGATTGCGAATTACCGCGTCATTAAATTTAAACACGCTATTGAGCTCATCGATAGCTTCCTGATTACACTCAACATTCATCAACACATAATGAGCCTTGAGAATTTTGTTGATGGGGTAAGCCAGCTGACGTCGGCCCCAATCTTCAAGGCGATGGATCATGCCGCCGTCCTTTTCAATAACCGAACGATAGCGATCAATCATCGCGGGGACTTGTTCACTTTGATCCGGATGGACCAGGAATACGATTTCGTAGTGTCTCATTATAGTTCCTTTCGGATTAGAGCCTCCCACCGCAGCGGTGAGGCAAGGAGATAACTTGTTTGATGATACCCGTGATGATCGACTTCGATATGCATGGCACAAGCAAAAACCCGCCCATCAACTCAGGCACCGCGCGCGATTTTACTTGAGCAGGCAGAGGGTTGCAATGACAGTCTTGTATTTTACACCGATCACGAAAGTATGCTGTTTGCAATAGATTTGGCGCCAGAACGGTCTTTTAATACCTAGATCCTGCAAGTGATCGTGCTTATAGAGTGCAACACATTGATTCGTAGA
Source organism: Gammaproteobacteria bacterium (assembly GCA_024222475.1). GTDB lineage: Bacteria > Pseudomonadota > Gammaproteobacteria > JAAEPA01 > JAAEPA01 > JAAEPA01. Next base: position 3,431 of record JAAEPA010000133.1, read on the forward strand.
GGGAAGCAGAGATTGAGAGATCGGGTAGAGTAGAGAACAGGCTTACCCTGCTATTCCCCTCTACTCTACCTGCTATTCTGAGGTTGGGTGATCGGCGGAGAGGAGTGCACCCCTCAGATTTCGAGACGCACGCCGACCGATCCGCCGAAGCCGTCGAACTGATTGTTTCCCAGCAGGGCGCGAAAGTCCGCGAAGGCTGAGAATCCCTTCGGAAGGGTCGCGACGACCCCGGCCTTCAGCTCGAAGTAGTTCCGTTCGGGCACCTCGTTCCAGAAGGAGAAACGGGTCGGGCTGGCGCGTAGGTCTTCCACGAAGCTGATGTGGATTTCGCGTTGGTCGTCCAGGAACTCGTGCACGTAGTTAGCGCCGACCCGCGGCACGAGCACACCGAAGGATGTGCTGAATGCCATCGAGACCTCGCCTCCGATCGAGCTCAGCAGCGAGTCGATCTCCTGTTCGTCGTAGCGTAGCTCGAGCCCCGTGCCCCCCGTCTCCGAATAGGCATTGATGTCCGTGCGTTGCCAGCGGATCTCGGCGCGGGGTCCGACGGTCACGTTGCTGAAGGCGAAGTCGTGGCCCAGCACCCCTCCCAGACTGTACTCGTTGGCGTCGGTCTCTCCCGAAGCGTAGCCCGAGACGTTGGGGTTGCCGGGTCCGCAGCAAGGAAGGGAGGTGAGCCAAACCCTGCGTCGGTTGTAGGTGTCCCTGCGCGCGTAGCCGGCGAAGAGATCCACGAATAAACCCTCCCACGGCGCATAGGAGGCAAACGCCAGCAGTCCGTAGGCATTCGTATCGAATTCACCCCCGCTCGCGTCGTAGTCGCCCTGGTTGTGGACGTAGTTGAACGCGGCACCCACTACCAGTTGATCGCGAATGAAATGGTCGAGGCCGAGCGTCAGACCGATCACATCCGAATCGAAGCCGGCCTCGTACTTCGTGACCTGCTTGTCGAGTGAGTCGTAGTTGAGCGTGAAGAATGCAGCGGTTCCACCGCCGAGGTCGACAGAGTTGGTGCGGGCGGTTTCCTCGTCGTCGTCGCGCTCGGTTCTCTCCTTCAGGCGCTGGGCGAGGGCGTCGGTGGAGCCCGGCAGGGCGCCCGCACCACCACCTCCTCCTCCGGTTATCTGGCCAGTGACGTCGCAGATATCGAAGAGGTTCGGGCCGAAGATCGAGGTCGAGAGGGTGTCGCCGGCCAGGAGATTGACGCAGACCCCAGCGCCGAGGCCGGGCCCGAGCATGTCGAGCATCGCCTCGTCCAGCGTCAGCCTCTGTGCCCGGGCAGTCGGAACGAGGCCGATCAGTGCACACAGGGCAGCAACCGCTCCGAGCCGGCAACACCTCAATCGCGGTGTCGAGCGCAGGCCAGGTTGCCGGAACCGGTTTTGGCGGTTTGAACGTCGTCGCAGATCGGTCATGTGCCCTCCTTCTCGGACGCGCCTCCCAGAATCCGTCGCCTTTCCTAGAGACACGTGGGTCTACCTTGAATGACCCGCCAGCGAAGGTCAAGACGAGCATTAAGTAGGATAAACGCCCTTTTTTGTTAGACAACAAAGTACCAAACGGCTACAAAGCTGTCAATCACCAGTCTTACCCAAGATGAAGACCCTGAACGGGTCCCGTGATTCCAAGGTGAGCTTATAAGAAGCATAAACAGCCTTTTCTCCAAAGTCGAGAGGTATCAAAGACACTGAATATGGTGCTCGATGGCGCCATGGAACACCTTTTGAGCCACGTAATCTCGGCAAATCCCACTTTCTGTCGAGGTTTTTCCTA
>JAAEPA010000134.1 GCA_024222475.1 Gammaproteobacteria bacterium
AAGCATGTAGTACCGAGGGCAGAGGATTTGCGGACGCGGGTTCGATTCCCGCCGCCTCCACCATTAGACCATCCAAAGCCGTCTCAGGACGGCTTTTTTATTGCTTTTATTCAGCTGTCTACCAGAATCCACCGTCCAATAAGACATAGACCCTATACCAACCTTTGACATCCGCATCCAGCATGGTTGCGTATACTTAATAAGTACACTATAGTGTATACTCATTAAGTATACGAAGAGATTGATCGCAATGGCTAAAACCGCCCCCATCAATATGCGCGTCGAACCCAGCCAACACGCCCTACTAACCAAGGCAGCGCAGGTGCTGAATAAGGATAGAAGTGTTTTCATTCTGGATGTTGCCTGCCGGGAAGCCGAAAATGTACTGCTAGATCAGCGCTTTTTCCAGCTGGACAACGAAGCACTTACTGCCTTTAACGCAGCCCTGGACGCGCCTGCACCTAACAACATCAAACTGAAATCACTGCTGGCTAACCCGTTACCATGGGGATAAGCACAGCTCCGGCCCCCTTAACTGGTCGCCACGAACTTTCTGAATTTGACTGCGGCAACGAAACCCTCAACGACTGGCTGAGAAAACGCGCCCTGAAAAACCAGAATAGTGGTGCCAGTCGCACATTTGTTACTTGCCAGAATAATCGAGTGGTGGGCTACTATGCGCTCGCTAGCGGCAGTGTTGAGCGAATGGCCTCCCCAAAACCCATCGCCCGCAACATGCCGGAACCCATCCCGGTGATGGTGCTGGGCCGGTTGGCCATTGACAGTAACATGCAGGGGCAGCGGCTAGGATCAGCATTATTGAAGGATGCCCTGCTGCGCACACTTTCAGTATCAAAAAACGTGGGTATTCGCGCCATACTGGTGCATGCCATTTCTGATAATGCCAAGCGTTTTTATATGGGCTACGGGTTCCAGATTTCGCCTATCGATTCAATGACCTTGATGCTTCCTATCCGGCATATTGAAGGCCTTTTGTAATATCGAAAGCAGTACTCTGGTGGCAATTCGATACAAGCATCCGGTTTACGACCTGCTTTACGTTGTCCTTGCACGACGGCACGGTTGCAAAGTCCTGACGGCCGACAAAAGGCTCATCGCTTTGTTGAGAAAAATGGACGAAGAGCTACTCCCTTAGAGTCATCACCAAGCCTATTCCTTCTCTCTATTAGCAAATCAAGATGGTGCAATTTTCACGAAAAGCCATGATTGCGTATAGTAATGGGTAATGCTCGCATTACCTCGCAATGAGGATGTAGTTATGCAAACTTCGACAAGTAAGTTGACCAAAAAATACCAGGCGACAATACCTGAACCCGTACGGCGGCAGCTCCATCTGAAAGCAGGGGACGCGATTGCATTCGATATTAAAAATAATGATGTTCATCTGCGCAAGGCTCGGCCAGTGGATATGGTATTTGCGCAAAGCCTGGAAGGCACCCTGAATGAATGGGCATCGGAAGCCGACGAGGAAGCCTATCGTGACCTTTGAGGCATTTGATGTCGTTGTGGTGCCATTTCCATTTACAGATCGTTCAACAATGAAACGACGGCCGGCTTTGGTGTTGCCCGATGCCAAGGTCTTCAATAAACACGTCGGTCAGTCGGTGCTGGCGATGATCACCAGTTCTAAAAATTCTGATTGGCCGCTGGATACAGTGATTGAGGACCACGATTCAGCCGGCTTGCCTTCTGCCTCGGTGGTGCGAATGAAACCGTTTACGCTGGATGATCAATTAGTGATCAGAAAGGCGGGGAGGCTGACGGGCAATGACCGAAAGGCCGTAGTAACCACCCTTTACCGGCTGCTAACGCTGAAGCCGTAATTGAGAAACAGACCATGAAATTCGTCAACGTCCACGAGGCAAAAACACAGTTTTCCAAGTTATTGGAACGGGTTCGTGCGGGAGAGGATATTGTCATCGCCAAGGCAGGTATCCCCGTCGCTCGCTTGGTGCCCTATACACCACCAA
>JAAEPA010000135.1 GCA_024222475.1 Gammaproteobacteria bacterium
CGCCGCAGTGGCGCATTTGGGGGGCTCCCTTCGGGCGAGGCGAGAAGCGGCCATCTGCGTTGTTGTGCTCCCTTGACACACTACCGCTAGTCCTGCGGTCACACGCCTAGCAGCTAGCCGCTTCTCGCCTCGCTGTACCATCAATACTATGTTGGTAGACCACTGGCGTGGGCTCTGACCATCCTCGCGCTAGGGGTATGTTACATAACCCTCCTGTAAGCTATTGAAATCTTTCTCATTAAAAGCAAAGGGATGATGTTTGTTTTTGAGCTTAATCAGCGATCTCATTAACCTTGATAGATTTCTCTTTTTCCATCGCCGCCCATTGGCCCTCAACCGACCTCGGTCAAAATCGATCAAATAGACCTTGTCTTGCGCATCCAATAAAATATTGTGAGCATTGAGATCGGCATGATATACATCGGCCTCGTGAATTTCCCGAATACAGCGCCCTACCCGCCGCCATAACTCAGGAGATAGGGGCGCCTGTTGCAGATTGCTCGCCAAGGAACGGCTATTTTCAATCATAGCTATGATGATATCTGCCCGGTAGAACACGCCACGGCGCACCACCAGGGCGGCCATGGGCCTGGGGACCGGCAGGCCAAGACGATGGAGTTTAGCGAGCAGGCGCCATTCCCGCAGGGCACGGGTGTTCTCCAGGCCCGTCCATAAATAACGGTCGCCCAGGATTCTCATCCAGCCGCCGCGATGATAATGGCGCAGTACTGCCGTCCCTGCATTCAAAGATAGAAACCAAGCCTCTCCCCTGCCGGTAGCATGCCCTCGCAATCTACCCGAATCTCGATGAGTTTGGACCTGGAACAGCTCCGGCTCGGCCTGGTCCAGGTAATCGGCATCATACAATGTGTACTGACGCCCGATGCCCGATAGGATGGGGTTCATGGACCGAGCGCTCAGAGCCACCAGATGGTTTCAGGGGTAGCCGCGGTAGATTTCAATGTATTCACAAGCTCTCACTCAGCCCAGGTCTATTCGCTCTGCAAAATAAGCGATCGTTCGCTGGAGACCGTCCTCCAAACGCACGGTGGGTTGCCAGTCGAGTTTGTCCCTGGCCAGCGAGATGTCTGGACAACGCTGGGTTGGATCATCGCTGGGCAGCGGTTTGTAGACCACGGTTGATTTAGAATCAGTCAGATCAATGATTTTCTGCGCAATCTCTCCGATACTGTATTCATCCGGATTACCTAGATTTACTGGCCCGATGAATTCATCTGCCGTCGCATTCAGCCTGATGAAAGCCTCGATGAGGTCATTCACATAACAGAACGAGCGCGTTTGACTACCATCTCCATAGAGGGTGATCGGCTCATTTCTCAAGGCTTGAACGATAAAATTAGAAATGACTCGCCCGTCATTCGGATGCATGTGTGGGCCATAGGTATTGAAAATACGCCCCACCTTGACTCTCAATCCATGCTGGCGATGGTAGTCGAAAAAAAGCGTTTCGGCGCAGCGTTTACCTTCGTCATAACAGGACCTGAGCCCGATCGGATTGACCCGCCCCCAATATTCCTCACGCTGAGGGTGGACCTCGGGATCACCGTACACCTCACTGGTGGAGGCCTGAAAGATCTTGGCCCTGACCCGCTTGGCCAGTCCCAGCATGTTGATGGCGCCATGCACACTGGTCTTGGTAGTTTGCACCGGGTCATACTGATAGTGGATCGGTGAAGCGGGGCAGGCCAGATTGTAGATCTCGTCCACCTCCACATAGAGTGGAAAACAGACATCGTGACGCATCAGCTCAAAGCGGTGATGATCGAGTAGATGCGCTATATTTCCCTTACTTCCCGTGTAGAAATTATCCACACACAACACGTCATGACCCTCGTTCAGCAGCCGTTCGCACAGATGCGAACCCAAAAAACCGGCCCCACCGGTGACGAGTATACGTTTGCTATTTTGATCCAACATTTAGATATTCCTGAATTCAGGAATGCTACCTAAACAACTTCCCTACCTGACTTGCCTTATCGTCCGTCTTCGGCGTTACGCCAACAGTGACATAGCAAGGCTATGCGCCTGTTGCC
>JAAEPA010000136.1 GCA_024222475.1 Gammaproteobacteria bacterium
CTCTATGACCCGCTACAACACCGATGGCTCGCTTGATACCACATTCGATGGTGATGGCTTCGCCACCGCGGATTTCGGTTCGGGTAACGATTACGGCCACAGCGTCACAGTGCAGAGCGATGGCAAGATACTGGTGGCGGGCTATAGCTATAACGGCAGCGATCATGACTTCGGCCTCGTGCGCTACAACGCCGACGGCACCCTCGACACCACCTTCGATTCGAACACTACCCTCGACGGCACCCCAACCATCACCGAACACGGTGCCGCAGTGGTGCTGGATGCGAATGTAGAGATTAGTGATGCCGAACTGGATGCGCTGAACAGTGGCAGTGGTAACTATAGTGGCGCCAGTCTGACATTGGTGCGCAATGGCGGCACCAATTCGAATGACGTATTTTCAGAATCAGGAACACTTTCAGCACTGACAGAAAGCGGTAACCTAGTAGTTGGTGGCACTACTATCGGCACCGTTACTACTAACAGCGGAGGCACGCTGGTATTAACATTTAACACCAACGCCACCACGGCACTGGTAAACTCAGCAATGCAGCAGATTGCATACAGCAATTCCAGCGGTACACTGTCGGACTCAGTACAGATCGACTGGAGCTTTGATGACGGCAATTCCGGCAGTCAGGGTACGGGCGGAACTTTGCAGGGGACCGGCAGCACTACGGTGTCTATTACAGTAGTCAACAGTGCACCAACAGCTGCCAATAATACCGTCACCACAAATGAAGACACGACCTACACATTCACAGCATCAGACTTTAGCTTTAGTGATGTTGATAATGATGCAATGTCAAGCGTCAAGATCACCTCATTAGAAAGCATCGGGTCATTACAACTCTCCGGTATTGATGTTACGGTCAATCAGGTTATAACCAAAGCTGATATTGATGCTGGTAATCTGACGTTTGTTCCTGTAACAGCTCAAAATGGATCCGGATATGACAGCTTTGGATTCAGCGTCAATGACGGATCATTAGACAGCGTATCCAGCTACACAATGACTCTTGACGTGACCGCAGTCAACGATGCATCCACTTTTAGCAACCCGGCTTTCTCCTCCAATACCATTAGTACAGATGCAGATGGTGCTCGTGATGTGCAAGTGGTTGATATGGACGGTGATGGTGACATGGATGTGTTGTCGGCTTCGTCTAATGATGGCGAGATAGTCTGGTACGAAAACGATGGCAGCGAGAATTTCACCGCGCACACCATCACTACAATTAGCGCAACACCTGAAAGCGCTTATTCAGTGCAAGTAGCCGACCTGGATGGAGACGGTGACATGGACGTATTCTCAGCGTCATACGCTGACGACGAAATAGCATGGTATGAGAACGACGGTAGCGAGAATTTTACCACCCATGTTATTGATTCAAGTACCACTGCGAATGGCGCCAC
>JAAEPA010000137.1 GCA_024222475.1 Gammaproteobacteria bacterium
CCAAGCACCATCAAGACCACATCCATGGTATCATCATCGGTGACTCGCATGCCGTCGATAAAGTGGCTTTTCTTGCCGAGTTGATTAAGAACACGACCGATCTGGGGCCCACCGCCATGAACCACGACCGGGTTGATGCCCACATGCTTCATCAGCACGATATCACGGGCGAAACTACTCTTTAGATCTTCGTCAACCATGGCATTACCACCATATTTGATCACCACGGCCTTCCCATGGAAGCGTCTGATGTAGGGTAATGCCTCGATGAGGACTCTGGCAATATTGGTCGCGGATTCCTTATCCATAAATTAATTTAATTTCCAATAGGTTCATCGAGCCGATACTAAAAAGGGAGCCTTAAGGACGGATCCACCTTCAGAAGCTGAACTCGAAAGATTTCCTGAATTTTTTGCAGTGTCGATTGGTTTTCGGCTTCGAAACGAATCACCAGGCTCGGAGTGGTGTTGGAGGCCCGCACCAGCCCCCAACCATCGGGGTAATCCACCCTTAGACCGTCGATATCGTTGATCTGGCCACCTTCGAATTCTGCGCTTGCAACCAATGCCAGCATATAGTCGTGTTGGGCACCATCCTGGTCAAAGTGGACATTTAATTCCGGGGTACTAATAGCATTTGGTAACTCGGCAAAAACCTCGCTGCTTGGGCGATCATCCTGCGATAGGATTTCCAATAAGCGGGCCGCGGTATAAAGACCATCATCGAAGCCATACCAGCGTTCCTTGAAAAAGATATGACCACTCATTTCGCCGGCGAGCAGGGCGCCGGTCTGCTTCATTTTAGCCTTCACGAAGGAATGCCCCGTCTTCCACATCAGGGGCCTGCCACCATAGCGCTTGATCATATCACCTAGAAGTCGAGAGGACTTCACATCATAAATTATTTCTGCGCCGGGATTACGCGACAGCACATCCTTTGCATACAGCATCATCTGACGATCCGCCCAGATGATAAGTCCCTGCTCATCGACTACTCCAAGCCGATCACCGTCACCATCAAAGGCCAAGCCCAACGCCAAACCCTCAGCGGTGACGCAGGTGATGAGATCCTCCAGATTACTGGGGATACTCGGATTGGGATGGTGATTGGGGAAGTGGCCGTCGATCTGGCAATGGAGTTCCCTAACATCGCAACCCAAGGCCCGAAAAAGGGCTGCGGCCGTGGGGCCGGCGACTCCGTTACCGCAATCGATGGCGATACGCAGCGTCCGCGCAAGCTTCACATCCTCGCAGATGCGTTCTATGTAACTCTGGGTCAGATCCATATGTTCCCATTGTCCCTGGCTCAAGGGCATGTCCCCTTGAAGGATCCGCTGGTAGATCTGCTGAATGTCCTTTCCATGCAGGGTCTTGCCATCCATGACCAGCTTCAGGCCATTGTACTCTGGAGGATTATGGCTACCCGTCACCATGATCCCGGCCCCCGTGCCCAACACATGGGCAGCGTAATAAAGTACCGGAGTGGGGACCTCGCCGATATCGATGATGCTGCACCCGGCGGACATCAGGCCTTGCCGAACCGCAGTGGCGAGCTCGGCACTGGAAAGACGCCCGTCTCGGGCTACGACTACCCGTGGACTGTCTGGATACAACACCCCCACGGCATGCCCTATGCTGCGTACCACCGATGGTGTTAAGGCACTATGCACCAGACCACGAATATCGTAGGCGCGAAAGATGTCAGGACTAAGATCCATACTGTATTTTCAAGTCTATGTAGGGTGCGCTGTGCGCACCAAATGATTTTCGAAACCGTCTAAAAAACTGTACCACGGACATTCAGACTACGATCATTCTCTTCCTGAATGCCCAAATCCGCCTTCGCCACGATGACTGCGCTGAAATCCATCTACGATCTTGAAGTCAGCCTGTACTACGGGCACGATCACCAGCTGCGCGATTCGTTCACCGACTTGGATGGTAAAAGGCTGGTTTCCTCGATTCCAGCAGGAGACAAACAGTCCGCCCTGATAATCGGAATCGATCAGCCCGACCAGATTTCCCAACACAATGCCGTGCTTATGTCCCAGCCCTGAGCGAGGCAAAATCATGGCGGCCAGCCTTGGGTCGCAGATATGAATCGCGATACCGGTGGGGATCAGCTCACAATCACCGGCATTGAGGGTCAGGGGGCCATCCAGACAGGCCCGCAGATCCAGTCCGGCTGAGCCTGGGGTGATGTATTCGGGTAGGGCAATGTCACGACCGATACGCTCATCCAGGATCTTGAGTTCTACGGTGTGTCTGGCGCTGTGGGACGATGCCCTTGTGGGTTGCTGCATAACGTTCTGTTAAGAGTTGTATAAGTTGTCGAGCGAGTTCTTGTTTTGGGGCCTTGGGCAATGATCGTTGCCCATCGGTCCAGTAGACCTCCAGGGCATTGTATTCGCTTTCAAAACCGCTGTCCGGTGCGCCGACCCAGTTGGCGGCAATCATATCCAGAGATTTCTGTTTGAGCTTGCCTCGCGCGTACTCTTCCAGGTTCCGGGTCTCGGCGGCAAAACCCAATGTGAAAGGAGGCGACTCGAGGCCGGCCACAGTGGCGAGGATATCGGGAGTACGCACCAGCGCCAGGATCAGTTGATCCTTTTTCTTTTTGATCTTTTGTCGTTCGCTTATGACCGGCCGGTAATCCGCTACAGCCGCGCAGGCAATGAAGATCTGTATTTTGGCAAGTTCATCCATCACGACATCATGCATCTGTTGGGCGGATTCTACCTCGATACGCCTCGCTCCCCGGGGTGTAGACAAAGCCACTGGCCCACTAATCAGCTTAACTGCAGCACCCATCTCCAGTGCAGCCTCGGCCAGGGCAAACCCCATCTTTCCGGAGCTTCTATTAGTAATATAACGTACCGGATCGATCGCCTCGTGCGTGGGACCGGCGGTAATCATTACGCCAAGCTCCCGCAGTTCACCCCGGTTGAACAAACCGGACAGGGTATCGACCAGCTCCAGGGGTTCCAGCATCCTGCCTTCACCCTGCTCGCCGCAGGCCTGACTGCCTTGCCCCGGTCCAAACAGCGCAAGGCCTCTTTCCTTAAGTTGAGCGACATTGTGCCGAGTGGCCGGATTGGACCACATCAAACGATTCATCGCCGGGGCCAGAGCGATGGGTGCATCGGTGGCCAGACATAATGTAGAAAGCAGATCGTCGGCCAAGCCATGGGCCAGCTTGGCCATGAAGTCCGCGCTGGCAGGGGCGATCAATACGACATCCGCCCAACGCGCCAGCTCGATGTGGCCCATGGCGGCCTCGGCTTGGGGATCCAATAAGGCAGTATGCACGGGATTGCCGGACAAGGCCTGAAAGGTCAGCGACGTGACAAACTCGGTGGCGGCCCGGGTCATGACCACCCGAACTTCGGCACCGGCATCGCGCAACCGTCGAGTAAGATCGGCACTCTTGTAGGCCGCGATCCCGCCGCTGATCCCCAAAACAATCTGTTTGCCGAATAATGACATGCCTAAAGTGTATCAAAGCCGGTGCCAATACTCGATCATGTTATTATTTCCCAACCCGGATATTTCATGAATTTGCGCGATGATTGCGCAGGGATTTGTTTTCAAAAGGAATTATGCGAAGGAGCGGCGTATCCACGATTACGGCCGACTGAGTAAAATTACTTGTGGAAACAAGGATCAAGCGAGGGCGCGTGCAATTTATGAAATATCCGGGCCAAATCCCGTATAAGGAAATACGATGACAATACGCGACTGGCCCGCTGACGAACGTCCCCGGGAAAAACTGCTCAGCCGTGGTCCAGCGGCACTCACCGATGCTGAGTTGCTGGCCATTTTTCTACGCACCGGTGTTGCTGGTAAAACCGCCGTGGACCTTGCTCGTGAGTTGCTGGAGGGGTTCGGGGGTCTTCGCCCCCTGCTCAAGGCAGATAAAAAGGCCTTTTGCACAGGCAACGGTCTCGGAGAGGCCAAATATGCACAACTTCAGGCTTCCCTGGAGATGGGCCGGCGTCATCTCTTTGAGACTATGAGACGCGGCGATGCTCTCAGCAGTCCGCAAGACACCCGCGCCTTCCTTACCCTGCAGCTGCGTGATGCCCCCTCCGAGGTTTTCGCCTGTCTATTTCTGGACAACCGTCACCGAGTCATCGCCTTCGAAGAACTCTTCCAGGGAACCATCGACGGGGCCAGCGTCCACCCCCGTGAAGTGGTCAAACGGGCGCTGCATCACAATGCCGCCGCCCTTATCCTGGCTCATAACCATCCCTCCGGTGTGGCCGAACCCAGCCAAGCCGACCAACGCATTACCCATCGGCTAAAGGATGCCCTGGCGTTGATCGATGTTCGGGTACTGGATCATATCGTGGTCGGAGATGAGGTGGTGTCTTTTGCTGAGCGGGGATGGTTGTGAAGACCGTTGTTTTTCTCTCTATTCCGGTGTTCCTACGGCCAAGGTGTTGACCTTTGCCCGCTCGTTGAGTGCATTGTCCGCGGTACGGTAAGCGATGTAATATTTGTAGATATTAGCCACGTAGGTCACCGTTTCCGGGCCAATTTCCTTACGAGCGATATGTGCCACATTGAAAAACCACCGGTTAGGGTCGAGCCCGATTTCTTTTGCCTTGTTTCGCAGGGATTGAATGCGTGCAGGGCCGGCGTTATATGCTGCCAGAGTGAATTCCATTTGGATCTTATGAGGGATGTCGGGGTCTGAGAAATAACGTCGGTGGAGAAAATCCAGGTACTTCGTACCGGCGTGGATGTTGTTTTCAATGTTATTCGTAACATTTTTTATAGCAATATTTTTCCCAGCTGCGGTGCTGGGTTTGATCTGCATTATCCCAACTGCGCCGGCCTGGCTTTTCTCGTTCTGATTCATACCTGATTCTTGGAAGGCCAAAGCGGCGAGTAACTTCCAATCGATATTGTATTTCTTGCCGTATTTCTTGAGCAACGGCATATAGCGAATGTTGTTGCTGCGGGATTCCTTGCTGAGTGGGTTTTTTATCCAGTGCGTATTTTGATAATAACGTTTGAAAAGAAGGTTGCCGAGTATGGTTCCTTGTTTATGTTTATCGACAAACTCGTTGAGTTCTTTTAATAACCACGAGTTATTTTTCCTCACAGCCCAGGCAGTCTCTCCACCTTGGTTTATTACGATGTGATCTAGAGGTTGGATGTTGTTCAACATCTGGGACCAGAGCTCAGCAAGGTGACTATCCACGACGGTATAGGTGTAAACGCCCGCATTTACCATCTGCAAGATGTCCTCTGCCTCCAAGTTGGGATCCATTTCGACGGTCTTCACCCGCGCCTTCCCCTTGCTACTCAGTTTTTCATTCAATGCCTCAAGATGGGTGACATAGCTGCTTCCGCTGACGACATAAACCCATTTTCCCGACAGGTCTTCGATTGTGTTCAATGGGGGTGCAACCTTCGATTTGACTACGATTTCCTTGGTCTGATTGCGGTAAGGGTTGCTGAATGCAATAACCTTTTTGCGCTCTTCGGTTACCGTCAATCCCGCTGCGGCGATATCACCCTTGCCTTCTAGGAGTCCGGGTATGAGCTGGTCAAAGGGGACGGAAATGAAGGCTAAACCCCGGTATTTGTCAGCAGGCACCGGGTCTTTATTCAGAAACGTCTCAAAGGCGTGCATCAACTCATACTCAAGTCCTCGCTGCTTCCCATTGATAACGAAATAGTTGGTATCGTTGTAAGTTACTAATATTCTTATGATTCTTTTGTTGTTTTTTATAGGATCAGATTTGTCTGGTGGTAATCGTATACTGTTACCCAGCAGTGCCTGTTGAGCGAGGACGTTTTTTTCATCAGCATGCAGTATTGCGCAAACGGTAGAGATTACAAATAACAAGGTGATCCCTATTCGTCGCTTGAATTGAGCAATCATTATTTATTTCGTAATGCTCCCTGTTCCTTGTTTATCCCTCGTGGGCAGCCTCCTTGAAGGAATCGGAGCTGACCACCAGTCTTTTCGATGAAAAACGATATCGCAAGGTAAATTTAATTCTTGAAGAATATCTTAGAAAGTGCATATGAGCATTGATATCTGCGCGACAGAAGGGAATTAGTTAGGCTCCTGTCCAACTGGATCCGCGTCGGGTGCGCGGATTTTCAATCGGCGGATGCCAGCGGATGTACATTGTCCGGCAGATTCTCAAGCACAACTTTGGTAAATGCCTCAAGCGCTTCACGGCGAGGAAAGCTACGGCGATAAACCAACACTATCTGGCGAAAGGTATCCGGCAGCTTCAATTCTCTGGCAATGACAGCCCTGTCCTGCGCCAAACCCGCTCTTAAAGCCAAGGCAGGCAACAGTGTGCAGCCAAAGCCCACCCCGACCATTTGCAGCAAGGTTTCCAGGCTGGCGGCGCGCAGGTCTGCCATATCGCCCTGGCCTTTACGATCCTGCATATGACAAACGGCCATCGCTTGTTCGGCAAGGCAATGCCCCTCTGACAGCAACAGCAGATCCGTACCTTCCAAGTCGGCCTGGACGATTTTCTTCTTGCCGGAAAGTGGATGGCTGCGCGGATGTACCAGCCAGAAGGGTTCGTCAAATAAGGGAATCGACTCGAAATCCAGATCGTTTACTGGCGTTGCGAGCAGGGCGGCATCAATTTCATGTTTGCCCAGGCGAGTGAGCAGCGTGTCGGTAAGTTCTTCGGACAACACGAGTTTCATATCCGGATACTGCTTTTTTAACGGCTTGAGTATCAGGGGCATAAGATACGGGCTTAAGGTCGGAATTACCCCCAGCCGCAAGGGACCGATCAGTGGATCCTGGTACGACTGCGCCAGCCGTTGTAGTGTGTCAGTTTGCTCCAGAATCTGTTTTGCATGCTCGACAATGGATTTACCCAGGGGTGTTGTTACCACCGAACGCTTGGTGCACTCAAAAAGCGTTACGCCCAGATCCTCCTCCAGCTTTTTTATCTGCCCACTCAGGGTAGGCTGGCTCACGAAACAGCGCTCGGCCGCTTGACCAAAATGCTGTGTATCCGCCAACGCGACGAGGTATTTGAGGTCTCTAAGATTCACGACTCAAACCTATTAATAGGTGATGTCGATCATTGTAATCATATCAATCGATTTCACAAATATTTCTCCTGTCACTATATTGCAAACCATACCCAGTGAGTGCTGGGCAAGACAAACCCAAGACATAGAGACAGGAGATATCCCATGTCGACAAAGAAAATCATGACCACAGCTGCCGGTTGCCCCGTAGCGGACAATCAGAACTCAATGAGCGCTGGTTCGCGGGGGCCACTGCTGATGCAGGATGTTCACCTCATGGAGAAGCTGGCCCATTTCAACCGCGAGCGCGTGTCCGAACGGGTAGTGCATGCCAAGGGTGCCGGCGCCTACGGTACCTTCACGGTTACCGGCGACATCTCCAAATACACGCGCGCTGCGCTGTTCTCGGAAGAGGGCAAGCAGTGCGAGGTCTTCACCCGCTTCTCCACCGTGGCCGGTGAACTGGGCTCGGCCGATACGGTGCGTGATCCGCGTGGATTTGCGGTCAAGTTCTACACAGAGGAGGGCAACTGGGATCTGGTCGGCAATAATACGCCGGTCTTCTTTATCCGCGATCCGCTGAAGTTCCCTGACTTCATTCCTTCGCAGAAACGCCATCCGGTGACCGGCTTGCGAGACGCTACCATGCAGTGGGATTTTTGGTCGCTGAGTCCGGAATCCCTGCACCAGGTAACCTGGCTGTTTGGAGACCGTGGTCTTCCTTCAACATTGCGCCATATGGACGGTTTCGGCAGCCACACCTTCAGTGTATGGAACAATGACGGCGAACGTTACTGGGTGAAGTGGCACCTGAAGACCCAGCAGGGTATTGAGTGCATGTCGGTAAAAGAAGCCGGGGAAATCGCTGCCGAGAATCCGGATTATCACCGACAGGAGCTGCATGAATCCATCGAACGCGGCGACTGCCCGAAATGGACGGTGAAGGTACAGATCATGCCCGAGAAAGATGCCGAGGGCTACAATATCAATCCCTTCGACCTGACCAAGGTATGGCCCCACGCCGATTATCCGTTGATCGAGGTGGGTGTGATGGAGCTCAATCGTAACCCGGTAAATCACTTCGCCGAAGTGGAACAGGTGGCTTTCGGCCCCGGCAATCTACCGCCAGGCCTCGGTTCGTCACCGGACAAGGTACTGCAGGCGCGCCTGCAGGCCTATCCGGATGCGCATCGCTACCGCATCGGCGTCAATCACACACAGCTCGATGTAAATAAGCCGCGCTGCCCGGTGCACAGCTACCAACGTGACGGCCAGACCCGTTTCGACGGCAATGGCGGTAGTGCACCGGTTTACCAGCCCAACGGCTTTGGCGGGGCGACAGAAGATGCGAGCTACGCTGAACCGCCTCTGCGCATCGATGGCGACGCCGATCGCTATAATCACCGTGACGGCAACGACGATTACACCCAGGCCGGTAACCTTTATCGGTTGATGGACGAAGATGCGAAAAAACGCCTCATCGGTAACATCGTTGGCGCGATGCAGGGAGTACCGAGAGAAATCCAAGTCCGACAGATCCGCCACTTCACGAAGGCCGATCCGGCTTATGGTGAAGGTCTCGCCAGGGGACTGGGCATCGATCCGGCCGACATCGGTTAGACGGCGAACTCAGTGGCCATAGGGAAGTGGCCACTGGCCAGTTGGACAAAATATGCATATAGAAGGATCAGTTTGGGATAGTTGCTGAGAAATGACTGAAGTTCCATTGCCGAGTGATTTTACGCTACTGCATGCGGGCAAGTGAGCGAAAACCTTTTTATACGAATTCAGGATGGTTAATCCCCTCTGTAATTCCATTTTTTTTTTCGCTAAAACCTCCTGGTGCTGTTGCCAAATAGAGGAGGAGAATTTCAGCGCCACAAGTTGTAGCAATCCCAAGGTGATGGCTCCACCATTTCGGCGCTCGCGATAAAGCCCAATACGGCCATGACAGGCTTACGCAGTGAGCCCGGATATTTTACGAATTTGCGCGATGATCGCGTAGAGATTTGTTTTCACAAGGAATTTTGCGAAGGAGCGGCGTATCCACGATTACGGCCGACCGAGCAACAACCTTGTGAAAACAAGGATCAAGCGAGGGCGTGTATAATTCATGAAATATCCGGTCTAGGTGCAGCAATGCGAGAAAAGGCTACGAAAACTGCCCAAAGTATGCTATAGATTTGGCATATAAAACCTCTTGGGTAGTTGAGCTGGTTGGTATCAACTAATTTTACGCGAGGGTTTATATGCTTGCTCAGATAATTTGAAGGGAATACTGATGATGACGTTTATTTTCCATCAGTTTTCAACTTGTTTGAATCATATTTGCACCTGAAATTTACGACTCACGGGTGATATATAACAGAAACGCCATGGAGGAGTTGAGCGATGAATATACAGACTCGGTTTTTAGCGATAGCCGTAGCGGCTTCTTTCGCGCTGATCACGGCCTGCGGGGGCGGGGATGATATCAACGATAATAGCAGCAGCAGTAGCGGAGACGGCAATACTTCCGCTGCTCAAATTGACAGCACCAACGGGAAGAATCTCGCCGTCAACGCCTACGATAAGGCGTTCTTTATTCGAGATCTCGGCGGCTTAACCTCGCTCGCACCCGCGGTTAACGGTGCACCAAAGTCGGCTAGTTCGACTTCGATGATCACACAGTTGCGAGGCGCGATTGCGAACAAGACGACCGAACTTGATATTACTTGTACGGGTGGCGGCACGTTACAGATCATCTTCGATGATCTGGTGCCTGAAGACATGCCCAGCGCCGGCGATTCGTTTACGGTGACCGCAAGAAACTGCATCGAGGGTCCAGATACGCTCAACGGCGTTTTTTCATTTGTGATCGATAGTGTGAATGAAGGCAGTGGCAGCTTTACTTTTTCATTTACCAATTTTAGCGTGATCAGCGGCGCTGATACGGATACGGCCAACGGCTCGATGACCATCGCGTTTTCCAACAACGGTCTCACCGAAACCACTTCTATCACGATTGTATCGTTGACCGTGACCAGTAACAGCGAGATGTTTTCTCTCACCAACTACAGCGCTGTAGTGACGGTGACCGGCAGTGCCTACACCTACGACGCCGACTACATGTTGGCGTCGCCGCAAGGGCAGATTACCGTGATAACCGACCCAGCATTTCAGGGTATAAGCAATCTATGCCCGACAGTCGGCACCATGACGATTAGCGCTTCCGATGGTAGCTTGGCGATACTCAACGCCGATACTGGAGATCCGAATACTATGCTGCTGACCATCAATGATGGTGCGGCTACTACGACGGAGACAGTCAATTGTAACGAGTTGAATAGCTAGACAACAAGTTACTGGCAGGTCGTGGTGGGGGCGG
Organism: Gammaproteobacteria bacterium; assembly: GCA_024222475.1. GTDB lineage: Bacteria > Pseudomonadota > Gammaproteobacteria > JAAEPA01 > JAAEPA01 > JAAEPA01. The sequence continues at coordinate 10,393 of JAAEPA010000137.1, forward strand.
GAAGCCCCCACTTGAAATTTCTCAAATTGCGCAATTTAAAATACAGAATACGAATACGGTGACACATTACTATTTACCTATTTGTATTGCCACTACCCCGCATTTTCGGTCGACAACGACGGGCTGGTCGCAGGCGACGCTTCAGTTCCTTATCCAAACAAGCGAGCGCGTCGTCGCCCATCAGCGGACGACCGACCGTCTGGCCTATCGTTAGTGCAAGTTCCAATACCCGGTCAACATCGTTTCCCGCAGAATTGCGAAACATTAATGCGCTTCATCCATCGCAACTGAGCCAAATCGACCCTGAAATAATTGGCTGGTGACACGAAGCCGTGCGTTGATGTAGCCACTGTACCGCCGGTGGGTCTCTCCAACGGCTCGAGACACACCATCCTCAGTATCGGGCGCGAGGATCAGTCGGTAGAGTGCGTAGTCGTCTTCCTCGATAAAGATCCGTATACGACGGTTACCCCGCTGCGTGACATGGTAGGCAAGACCGGGAATGGTGATTCTGGGAAGACGAGCCAAAAGCGGATAATATCCTAGGCACTAAATACTATAAATGGTAAGGTGTCACTGTAGTGGCTACCTACTACTCCCACATCAATGCGCTGCCTGACTGATACTCGGTAACTTTAGTCTCGAAGAAATTTTTCTCTTTTTTGATATTAACCTGTTCATCGAGCCAGGGCACCGGGTTAGGCGCATCGTCGATAGGTTTATATCCCAGTTGTTTCAGGCGCCGGTTTCCAAGGAACCGGATCTGTCCCTTATGCATATCTGTGTTGTAACCGAGTATCGGGTTCTGCATGATGTAGTCTGCATATATCGCTTCTGACTGATAACTTTTGATAAACATTTGCTGCACCAGATCTTCTGGTGGACGATAGTTTTTCTCTTCCATTATCGCGCGTATTGTTCGCATACCAAACGCTACGTGAAAGGCTTCATCTCGCATGATGTACTGCAACTGTTCTGCTGTCCTGCGCATTTTTCCTATCCGCGATAATGCAAAGATCGGGGTGAACCCGCCATAGAACCACATGCCTTCGAAGACACCCGCAAAGAACATATAGGATAATAAAAACTGACACAGGTCATCTTTCTTCATGGTATCGAGACTGGTATCACAGATCGGATCCAGCATCGACTTCGCCATCTCCATCTTCTGCCTTATCTCTGGCACCACACGGTATCGATTATAGATTTCATACTGCGGGAGGTTAAGTGTTTCGATGCAGTGCGAGTATGCCCATGTATGGATGCATTCCTCATCGACCTGCCTGCCCATATAGATCTGGATTTCCGGCGCGGTTATCTTCTCCATCACTGCCAGTCCGATATTACGCATCGCCATGATATCCATGGTAGACAGGGTTGCCATCACATTATCGTAGATATGTTTTTCATCATCACTTAGTTTTGGATAATCAGCGATATCTTCACTCATCGATATATCCAGTGGCGTCCAGTGATTTTTTTGCGCATCGAGAAAATCCCGCCATGCCCAATGATATTTGAACGGCATCAGCTGGTTAACATCTGTGCGACCATCGATCACGCGCTTGTCGTTGGGGTCAAGTGCTTCCATCTTTTACTCTCCGGGGTATTGTTAAGGATTCAAACGAATTGGCAAACATTGTTCCACACTAACAAATTTTAAACTTGACCTACATCAGAAGAATTACAGTGACACCTTACTATTTACCAGTTTATCCATTTACATTACCCAAAAAGGGGGTAGCCTCCTAGGTCATTCATTCTCGCACCAAACGCCTGATCTCCCGGTGTACTGTTGAATCACCATAATGCTGGATCAGCGGTTGTACCGCTCGACGTAGCAATTCGACTACCGCGGCTCGGCCCGGCAGACCCATAGTCATGGCAGACTCACTCCAGTTTCTTCTTTGTAAGACCTTGATAGTTAATATTTCACGATGTGATGTTTCAAGTAGCTCCTTAGCCTTGGGATCGGCCAGGGCAGCGCAGGTCAGCTTCCAGATCGGGGTTAGGCTTACCTCGTATCCGCGCAGGGCGAAGGCGAAGGTTATGATATCACGCCAGTCCTGGGGGTCGAGTACCGGGGCAGGTGGCGAGGGCGTTTGCAGTAGCGCGCCTGCGAGTTCAGGATCAAGATCACGTAGAGGGTCGGAAAGCTGCTGGGGGAAATGGTCGATGAAACGCTGCCGGGCCGTGGCGTACAGTGTCTCACCGGCAGTGGACAATGGCTGTAGGACTACTACCGAGTGGGCGCCACTGGTGGCTCCCCGGGTGATGCCCAGCCTCACCGGTAAGAACGTCGATCGATGCCAGAATCGTAGCAGTTCGACAGTGGCGCCAAAGCTGGAACCGATGTAGTCGAGACCTTGGTCCAGGGCTTGCCTTACAATGGTATTGAGCAGCCGGGTTCCCAGCCCTCGTCGCTGGGCCGCGGGATGTACCGCGATCCGGATGATCCGCGCCGCGCGCATTGCGCTCGCCTGCACAAGACCAACATGTGCCGCCAGGGTCTGAGGCAGCAGATGGCCGCGCACGCGGCGTCGGCCCTGGTAAATCCCGCTGGCGATATCGGAATCTAGATCGCCTTCCTCGGCGACCAATGCCGTAGCGATGATATGGTCTCGGTAGCGCAAGACATAGATGCCGAGGTTGGGTCCGTCCAGAAGATGACGCAGATCGGCAGGGCGGGTCTGGTAATGGGCCAACACGAGCAGTGCAAACAACTCGCTGAGGCCCCCCTCATTGGTTACGAGTTTGTCTCGGTCCAGCCGTTCAAAGACACAGTCTTCCGCACGGGCCTGGGAGGCTAGCGCCTCATCTGCAGGTTGGGTATCCAGCATCAGTGCACGGAACGAAAACCGTTCTACCGGATCTCCATGGGCCCAGCGGATAGGCGTTTCGAGTCGTATTGCTCGCCACTGCGGGGCCTGCCGATTCAGCACTTGATGAAAACGCACTGCAAATCCCCGGCCGGCCCCTTCATAGCCGTGTACAGTAGTGGCAAAGGCGATTCGTGCGTATCGAGAGAGCAGACGTTCCAGTATCGGGGTTGGGATGGCCGCGGCTTCATCGACCATGACCAGATCGGCAGCTTGAGGTGATAACGTCAGTTCGTCCGGGGACACGAACTCAAGGCGGGTCTCTCCAAACCGCAGGCATCCATGGCTGCTGAGGCCATGGATTAGATTCCGTCCAGCATGTTTGAATACAGGTTCAACGGCGCTCCGACGGGGGGCGGTGACAATGATACGTCGTAGCCCTTGCTGCAATAGCTGGGCGGCTGCAATGCCCAACGCAGCCGATTTGCCGCGTCCCCGGTCGGAGGTCATTACCAGTGGCCGGCGTCGGTGTCCGGTGGCTACCTTGACGATGGCCTCGACGGCCTGGCGTTGGTCCTGGGTACCGTAATTGCCAGGGATTTCAGCTCGAGTCGTCTGATCGTTTGGAATTGCTATTGTTAATAGCGAAGATACACCTTGTTCGATAACGGTAAGGTCATCGGCCGTATGAATCAGCCGTACCAGACGCTTTAGAAATCGCCCCGTGACTTCCTTTTCCTGATAAGGGTATACCGCGATTTGTGCGTAGTAGGGGTCGATGTAGTCGGGCCATGCAGCAAGCGGTGGAGTCAGCAGAAGCAACAGCCCGCCACCGCGTACGGTACCCGCGATGGCCCCGAAGGCATCGGGGTCGAAACCGCTGTGAGCATCGAATACAGCGGCATCCGACTCGCGCCCCAAGACTTGGTGGGCTGCAGTGCCCGGAATCGCCCAAACCCCTTCGGGCGCCTTCTGCGTAATCCATAGCACCCGTTCAAGTCCAGTCTCCCGCAAGGCTACCTGCGCGGCCTGCAGACCCCATGAGCCCTCTCCTGCTAGCACCAGGATGCGGCGTTGATTGGCCGCTTTGGCTTGTGCTACGAGTGTGGTAGCAATACGAGATATCTCTTTAGTTGTTGGAAAATGAGAAGCTCGTTTGGGCATTTTTTCGGCCAGGAGATCTGAACTAAGGTAATTCATCCTCATTGCGGTCGTTATTAACGGTAATCTGCCGAGCAATTACCTCACCCTCCAGGGCAGAGGGGTCGCCACTGCGTGCACTGTCGATGACTGGAAACAAGAACTGATAGGCTACTCGCCACTTGGTGTTTTTATCCACCATTAGGGTTGCCGTTTTCGGATTGATTCTGGTGACTACACCGTAACGTTCTTGGTTCTGGCGATCATTGAATCCAACACGGTCGCCCACTTTGAGCTGCTCCTTGGTGATGCCTTCTCCACTGCTGTGTAGATCGGTATCCACATTATCGAGATTAACGAAATAAAAGGGGATATTCCAGCGTCGGCCATCGTGTTTGTTCTCGACCAGCAGGCGAGTTCTTCGGACCTTTATCACTACCGCTTCTACGAGCCTGTTTAAGCCGCTATCGAAATAGGTAATCGTCTGATCGGGCTTCAGGTGTTTTTTGACCGCCCTTAAACGGTCAGGGGCCTCCAATTGCTGATTGATCGCCGCTTGTAGACGATAGAGATCGAATAAAGAGGCCTCATTCAATGCCTCTAAGATTTTTGAGTAGTCCATGTTAGCCATAGTGAACCCTTAAGCCCTAAGTGCGCCATCCATTACCAAGGTATATTAACCCGTCTCAACCACCTCTTTAGTAATCTCGAGCACTCGCTGTCCCTCCTGTTCTCGGACCAGGTCGGTAGAGAGAGGGTCGAATTCGAGGCGTTTGATGATTTTTCCAAAGACGTCTCGTAGCGCCCGCGCCCCGAGGCGGTTTTTCTCGGCTGCTCGGTCAGCGATAAGCATGGCCGCCTCCTCCGTGATGGTGAGCTCGATGCCGCTGTGCTTGAAGTAGTTAACCGCGACGGGCCAAATGGCATTGGGTATTTCCTGAAATATTCTGACCAGGTCGGGAGCGCTCAGATCGCCCAGCATCACAGTGCTATCGAAGCGGGACAAAAACTGTGGTGTCATCCCATATTTGAACAGATCCTCTTGGCTGAGATGCTCACCGAGATGGAACACGAAACGTCGCTCCAAGCTGCCATCGGCACGAGGCATCAGTTTCCAAAATTTGTTGAGTCCTGATTTTTCCGTGACCCGCTCGTAGACTTGATCATAGAGTTCCTCGAAGGCGCCACCGGCAACGAATAGGATATGCTCGGTGTTGATTGCAGTAGTCATTGAATGCCAGCGGCCTGCCTCGAAATAGGGCATTTCGACATGCACATTTTCGTTCTCCATGAGTGTGAGCAAGCTGTCTTGGGCAACGATGCCTTTGACATTGGGTTCACCACCGACCACGGCTCGTATCTTATCCACCTCATCGACGCAGATGATGCTGTGGGCGATGTAGTCCCGCATGGCCTCGGGAGTGGCTTGCTCGCCGAGGATGTTGGCGGCTTGAAGAGCAAGTCGGTCCATGACGACGTTGCTTTGTTTGCCGCGACTCGCCAGGTCGGCCACCAGGTTAGCATTGATGCGAATGATGGTGGAAAATTTCTCAAAGCCTTCAGCCTGTGAGAAAAAGCGCTCGACAGCGCGCATGATAGAGGTTTTTCCGGTACCGGAATTACCCATCATGAGCACATTGCCCACTGAATGTTCAATAAGGTGTTTGTAGATGGCAACGGACATCTCTTGAAGGGCCCGATTCTGCCCGATTACGTCATGACCTAAAGCAGCGAATATTTCCTTGGGTGTCATCATGACCTTACTATCCGGTTTTTTACGAAGAAGGGAATATCAATGAGGCTATTTATGGCCGAGTCTATCCCGCGGTCTCGACCTCACCTTTGAGTCTTTCCACCCACATGACAGTGGCGCCGGCAACGCCCACCGGCATGGCCAGAAAATTCAGTACCGGAATGGTCGTCATCAGGGTTACGGCGCTGCCGAATCCCAACGCCAAGGGGCGATGTTTTCTGAGTAATTCGCGTTCGGCGCGGAAAAACATGTTGTGGTTAGCCATGGGATAATCGCCATATTCCAGCGAAAGCATCCAGGCGCTGAATAGAAACCAGAGAAAAGGGGCGGCCAGGTTTACTCCGGGGATTAGAAAAAGAACCAGCAGCGGGATGGCCCACAGAACCATATAGGAGAGTTTCTTTATTTCGCTCATGAAGGCCTTGGCTGTATCGCCGAGGAGGTATTTCAGTCCCCTGTCTGCCGGCAATGGTTTACCGGTCAGATGTAATTCGAGTCGTTCTGCAAGTAAAGAATTAAAGGGTGCGGCAAGAAGGTTCGCCACTGGGGTAAAGAGATAAAATACGATGAGAGAGGTGGCAATGGCAAACAGGGGCCACAGCAGCCAAATCAACCACTGCAACCACGATAGCCAATCGGGCAGGGTGGGTAAGAACCAGTCCATGAAGATCTCAAATTGGGTAACGAGATACCAGATGGCGCCGGCGAACAGGACCAGGTTAATCAGGAAGGGGATGATGACAAACCGGCGGATCCCCGGCTGATTGATCAATCTGAATCCCTTCATTAAAAAACCTGCGCCGCGTGTGAGATCTACGATCATGAAAACTTAGCCTCGGTAATAATCGTTGTGTGTTTCCGCTTTTCCCGCCAGAAAATCATAAAGAATCCCCCATCATGCCATAACGGGCTAATAGTGCAGCGCCATAGGCCGCCTCGGGATGCTTGGCCGATATGATATCTATCCCTAGTCGCCGTTGCCGAATTTTTGTCCAAGCCTTGTTGGCCGCACCGCCACCGACCGTGCGGACAATACCAGGATACGGGGCGCCCAGCGACCGAAGTTTTTGGTAACCCTGTTTTTCGATCCCGGCGATTCCTTCCAGCATACCTTGGAAAAACCGTAATGGATCGCTCGGTCGGGGTGAAAGTTGAGGACTTAATCCGGGGTCGGCCAGCGGGAAGCGTTCCCCAGTTTCCGGCAGTGGATAATAGTCCAGACCCGTAGGTCGTTCGGGGTGTAGCCCCGGGGCCATGGCGTCTAGCTGCTGCTGAGTGAAATATTGACGCAATACTGCTCCACCGCTGTTCGAGGCTCCGCCGGCGAGCCAGAGATCACCTAGGCGGTGGCTGTAAATTCCGTATTCCGGTGCAAAGATGGGCCGAGTAGAGATCATCTTAAGCACCAATGTGCTGCCCAGGGAAGTGACCGCATCGCCGGGGGCGCGAGCGCCGGTTGCCAGCAAGGCGGCGATGCTGTCGGTGGTGCCGGTTATGATTCGGGTGCTGATGGGGAGGCCGAACCGATCGGCGATGTCGCAGTCTATGCTGAGCCGGGACTGTCCGATGGGGTAGACCCTAGGTAGCCAGCGAGGTTCCAATGGAAGGTCTTTTATCCACTCGGGCCAGCAGCGGTGGATCGGGTCATAACCTAGTTTCAGGCAGTTGTTTTCATCGCTAATCCCATATGTTCCCGATAGCTGTCCCATGATCCAGTCGGCCTGGTTGAGTACTCGATCGAAGCGCGAGTCGATGTGGCTGCTCAGCCACAATAGCTTGGCCAGCCCCGAGCTCGGTCCATGGACAGCACTTTCGGGCGGGGCGATCCGCGAGATCAGGGCGGCCTCTTCGGTAGCTCGCGCATCACGGTACATCAATGCGGGTCCGGTGGGGTTGCCGTCCTGATCGCTGAGCAGGATGCTTCCAGAGGTGCCGTCGATAGCGATTGCCGCGACGTCATTTGCGGGTATATCTTCGAGCAGACCCTGCAGCGATCTCGTCAATGCCTCCCACCAGAGGGTAGGGTGTTGCTCGAATCTCGCCTCCATGGTCGGCAGAGCGGGTAAATCAATGCTATGGGAGGAATGGATTTTACGTCCACTGTCGATGGCGCAAACCCGGACACCTGAAGTGCCCAGGTCGATGCCGATGAACAATCGTCGATCTAGTCCTGGACTCACAAAAGCGTTCAAGAAATAAGTATGTTCATGGCAAACTGATGGGGGCGGGGGCCTGCCAGCCGGGTTTTCGGTGTTCGGCCACGACATGGGTGTATATCCCGCCACGGACATTGAAACGGGCCGTAATACGCATGAACCTAGCCCCGGTGCTCTTGATCAGGTCATCGAGGACCCGGTGGGTAACTGCTTCATGAAAGGCGCCTTCGTTTCTGAATGACCAGATATAGAGCTTCAGCGATTTGAGTTCTAGGCATAAGAGATCGGGAACATATTCGATAACAATTTCTCCAAAATCCGGCTGGCCGGTCTTGGGGCACAGACAGGTGAATTCTGGAATCCGGATACGAATGGTATAATCCCGCCCTGTTTCGGGATTTTCAAAGGTTTCCAGGTCCTTACTGGGTTGGCTAGGCATCGGCGGCTATCCTTTCACATCAATGGCTTAAATAATCACGATAGTATACCATCACCACTTGCTCGCAATGGAACCCCGGAAAAGCAAAGGGAATTGAGTCCGGTCTCGACGGCGGCGCCGTATGTTCGAACGCATTCGGAGTAATTAAACTCTTTGCGATCTGATAATTAAACTACTTGTTCCGTCAACATCCATACATCTCTGCGGTTTCTATAGTAGCGCTCTGATCCATGCGTCTTAAAAAGATAAAAATGGCGGGGTTCAAGTCCTTCGTTGATCCTACCAATATCATTTTCCCAAGTGATATGGTTGCGGTGGTCGGACCCAACGGCTGTGGTAAATCAAATATTATCGACGCCGTGCGCTGGGTCATGGGTGCGAGTTCTCGTCACCTGCGTGGGGACACCATGGATGATGTCATTTTCAATGGTTCTTCTTCGCGCAAACCGGTAGGGCAGGCCTCGATCGAGCTGGCGTTCGACAACACCCAAGGCCGGGTAGGCGGGGAATTCGCTCGTTACAACGAGATCTCTATCCGCCGTCTGGTCGCTCGGGATGGACAATCTAAATATTTTCTCAATGGGACCCGTTGCCGACAGCGGGATATCAAGGATATCTTTTTGGGCACCGGGCTGGGGCCGAAGAGTTACGCGATCATCGAGCAGGGCACGATCTCCCGCCTGATCGAGGCCAAGCCGGAGGAGTTGCGGGTCTTCATCGAGGAAGCTGCGGGGATCTCCAAGTATAAAGAGCGCAGGCGCGAGACTGAAAACCGAATTCGCCACACCCGCGAGAACCTGGATCGGCTCAACGATCTGCGCGCCGAACTTGAGAAGCAGCTTCGACGTCTGAAGCGTCAGGCCAATACCGCTGAGCGTTATAAGGAATTTAAGCAGCAAGAGCGTCGCCTCAAGGCGGAGCTGCTGGCCCTGCGTTGGCAGGCTCTGGAGCAGGATGAGCAGAGGCAAGGTCACGCCCTCAAACAGCATGAGACCCATCTGCAAGGGATTATCGCCCGGTTACGGTCGCTGGAGGCAAATATTGAAAACCAGCGTGAAACCCTGACTGAGTCTAACGAGTCATTTAACGAAGTGCAGGGCCGTTACTATCGATTGGGTGGCGATATTTCACGCGTCGAACAATCGATCCAGCACGGCAAGACTTTGCGTACCCGGCAAAGCGAAGAACTGCAGCAAGCCCGGCAGGCCCATGAACAGAACCGCCAGGAATTGGCCGGCGATCACCAACAGCTGGCACGATATTCTGATGAAATGCAAGTTCTTGAGCCAAGACTCGAACAGGCGCGTATCGAACATGATCAGAGTGCGGAAAAGCTCAGTGAGTTGGAACAGGCCCTTGATCAGTGGCAACAACGTTGGGAGGATCTTGCCCAGCGGTTGTCCGTTCCGAGCGAGACCGTACAGGTCGAACGCGCTCGCATCGAGCAGTTAGAGCGCCAAATTACCCAGCTGAGCCGGCGCGAGGTAAGGCTCAAGGAGGAATTGTCCTCACTCGTCGATCATCAATTGCATGCAGAGATCGAACAGCTTGAGGCCATATGGAGCGAGGCCAAACAGCTCACCGACGAGCAGGATGAAGTTCTCAGCGGTATATTGGATTCCATCGATCGAAGAGGGGAACAAAATCGTGAATTGAACCGGCAGTGGGACGAGGCCCGTAGCCGGCTTCAGGCCCTGGGTGGACGCCTGACCTCGTTGGAGGCCCTGCAAGAAGCGGCATTAGGCAAGCGTCAGGGACAGGTCATCGAGTGGTTGCAGCACAATGATCTGGGTTCCAAGGCGCGTTTGGGTGAACAGCTCAGGGTCGAGACCGGTTGGGAAGGGGCGCTGGAAATGGTCATGGGCCAATATCTGGAGGCTGTGTGTGTGGATAATGTGGATGTCGTATCCAAGGCATTAGGCAGTCTCGATCATGGCCAATTAATGCTGCTTGATGTCAGTGTTCCTTCCGGCGCACCGAACAGTGTCGCTGGAAAGGACACCTTATTGAGTAAGGTCCAGGCGACTATGTCTCTAAATAGCCTCTTGGGTGGGATCTTTGTCGCCTGCGATCTGGAGCAGGCCCTGTCGATGCGGCAAACCTTGGCTGCCAACGAATCGATCGTCACTGTCGATGGGCTTTGGATCGGTCCAAACTGGCTGCGTGTCGCTCGGGATCCCGATGAACATGCCGGGGTGCTGGCGCGGGAGAAGGAGATCGAATCCTTGACCGGGCAGGTGAGCGAGATTGGCCGGTCGGCGGGCGCCTTGGAACTAGAGCTGGCCGCCGGTCGCGAGTCACTTTCCCAGTTAGATCGGGACCGTGAACAGATCCAGGCACAGAGTCATCAGTCTCATAGAACACAGACTGAAGCTGAATCCCGTTTGCATCGCCACCGTCTTCAACTCGAGCAGGTCGTTGCGCGCGAGGCGCGTTTGAACGAGGAACTCGATGAGTTGCAAGGACAATACCGGCAGGACGAGACCGCCTTGCAGCAGGCAACCCAAGGACGTAACCAGGCGTTGGAGCAACTCGAGGCACTTTCCACCGAGCGCGAATCCCTGAACGCTGAGCGGCAGATGCTCAATCGGGTGCTGGATGAGACTCGCGGTCTGGCCCGCGAACGGCGCGAGGGAATGCATCAGTTGGCGCTTCGTCAGGAGTCCGTACGCAGTGCTCAACAATCTACCCGGCAGGCCATCGGACGTATGGAGGGGCAACTGTTGCGTTTGCAACAACAGATAGACACCCTGCAGCATAGCCTGGATGAAACCGTCGCACCATTGAAGATGCAGCAGCAGGAACTCGACGACCTGCTGGCGCGACGGGTGCAGATTGAGCGGGCCTTGAACGAGGCGCGCTCCAGTGTGCAATCGGTTGAGGCGGCGATGCGTGAGCAGGACCAGCAGCGGCTGAGCACTGAAAAACAAATCGAAGAACAGAGATCAGAACAGGATCGTCGCCGCATGGCCTGGCAGGAGATCAGTGTACGTTGCCGCACGCTTAGGGAACAGGTGAGCGAATCCGGTTTTGAACTGCAGGTCTTATTAGAAGAATTAGAACAAGAGGCGGATCTGTCTTCCTGGGAACAGGGGGTGCAGGAGATTGCGAGTAAAATCGACCGCCTGGGGCCCATCAACCTGGCGGCTATCGATGAGTATCAGGAACAGAATCAACGTAAGGAACACCTGGACAGCCAATTAGCGGATTTGAACGAGGCCCTGGAGATGCTGGAAACTGCGATCCGTAAGATTGACAAAGAAACGCGGCACCGATTCAAAGAGACCTTCGAGAGCGTCAACGAACGTCTCCAATCGATGTTTCCTCGTTTGTTCGGTGGCGGAGAGGGCCATCTCACGTTGACGGGTGATGATCTGCTGAGTACTGGCGTATCGATCATGGCTCGCCCCCCAGGGAAAAGACTGAGCACCATTCATCTGATGTCTGGAGGAGAGAAGGCGCTGACGGCCGTGGCTATGGTATTCGCCATTTTTGAGCTAAATCCGGCGCCCTTTTGTTTGCTCGACGAAGTGGATGCACCACTGGATGAGACTAATGTAGACAGATTCTGCGAGGTGGTAAAAGAGATGTCCGAGAACGTACAGTTTATTTTTATCACTCACAATAAAATCACCATGGAGTACGCAAATCAACTCATTGGAGTCACCATGCATGAGCCGGGTGTATCGCGTCTGGTCGCCGTGGATATGGAAGAGGCCGTGCAAATGGCCACGGGCTGAAAAGAAGTGAATTCGATATGCCGTGCATTGGATGGGGCGGCGTAGTGTTCAATCAAGGAGTATACCATTAGCGGGGTATTATGACTTATGTCGGACTGGGAATTGCGAGTTCTATTACTGGTCATCGGCATCATTATCTTGATCGTAATCTATACCCTAGGTAAAAAGAAAACACCGGTAAGGGTGCGTGATATTGATGATGACGATCTCCATCTTGGCGATGATGTAAAGGTATCTTTGAGCGCGAAAAAGGGGACGGAAGATGATCCGACTCAAATGCGTAAAGAGATGGATGGACTGGATGAGTTGGTCAGGGAGGAGGTAGGTTTTCGTTCCGTGGATTCACCGCGATTCGAGGCAGAGAAGCCTTCATCGAAACCGAAGGTGGTTGCTGATGCTAAGACTTCCAACGAGACCCTTGTGGTACTGAATGTGGCGGCCAAGGGATCCAATATTATTCTTGGCTCAAGGCTGATGTCGGTACTGAATGAAATCGATGTGGAATATGGTGAGCATCAGGTTTTTCACCGATATACCCAACGGTTTGACAACAAGCAGGTTTTATTCAGTCTGGCGAATATGATAAAACCTGGGATCTTCGAGCTGGATAAAATTGAGGATTTCACCACCCCGGGGGTGAGTTTTTACATGGTATTACCAGGGCCTGTCGAGGGGCTCAAGGCATTTAATATCATGCTTGATTGTGCCCAAACTATGGCGGAAAGACTCGACGGTGAGTTGCTGGATGAATCTCGAAGCATACTTACCAAACAGGGCCTGGAGCGCATGCGTGAAGAGATTCAGCTGTTCAGTGTGCGACAGGAGCGGGCGGCCGGGGCTTGAGTCGTCGATATTCGTACCGTCCAGCCCGTGATTGGAAGATTCACCAATGGATATGTCATGGGTGAGGACAAGGGCGTAAAAAAACAAGTAGAGACATTAAGGAACAGCATCAGGTATCACAACTATCGATACTATGTTCTAGACGATCCGCAGATCCCGGATAGCGAATATGATCGTCTGATGCGTGAGCTCCAGTCCCTGGAGAAAAAATATCCCAAGCTGGTTACGGTTGACTCCCCCACTCAGCGTGTGGGCGCGGCCCCCCTGAAGGCCTTTGGGGGGGTTGAACACGCCGTTCCCATGTTGTCTCTGTCTAATGCCTTCAGCGAACAGGAGCTCATCGCCTTTGATCAGCGAGTACGGGAGCGGCTGGGGATCGATAGGCCCATCGAATACACCGCGGAGCCGAAACTCGATGGGCTGGCCGTTAGCTTGACCTACCGGGAAGGGGTTCTGGTGCAGGGGGCGACCCGCGGTGACGGGGCCAGCGGCGAGGATATCACCCAGAACATACGTACCATCACCTCGGTGCCGCTGCGACTGGTGGGGAAGAATATGCCTGCAATATTGGAAGTACGGGCTGAGGTCTATATGCCGGGAAAGGCGTTCAGGGAATTTAACGCACAGGCCGGTTCGCGAGGTGAAAAGACCTTTGTCAATCCGCGCAATGCCGCCGCGGGGAGCTTGCGTCAACTCGATCCTCGGGTTACGGCACAGCGGCCACTGGCGATATTCTGTTACAACATCGTTCGCAGTGTAGGCGTGCCGTTGGCAGTTGAGCAACAAGAGGTTTTTACTCAGCTGAAAAATTGGGGATTGAGGGTATGTCCCCAAAATGAAGTCGTTATCGGATCGATCGGTTGTTTCGAGTATTACCACAAAACCCAAGACATGCGCGATTCACTGCCTTATGAGATCGATGGGGTCGTGTACAAGGTAAATCAACTGGATTGGCAACGGCGCTTGGGCTTCGTGGCGCGTGCCCCACGCTGGGCGATCGCCTATAAATTTCCGGCCCAGGAGGAACTCACCCGCATTCAAGAGATAGTCTTCCAAGTGGGACGTACCGGCGCGCTGACGCCGGTGGCTAAACTAGAACCGGTGTTCGTTGGCGGGGCGACTATCAGCAATGCAAGCTTACACAATATGGACGAGGTTCAACGCAAGGATGTGCGTTCGGGTGATTGGGTCTTCGTGCGCCGCGCGGGCGATGTCATCCCGGAGGTGGTCAAGGTCGTCCAGGAACGAAGGCCGGCGGGCACCCGAGAGGTAAGTCTGCCGAAACACTGTCCGGTATGTGGATCGGACGTGGTCCGCGTCGAGGGCGAGGTGGTGGTTCGTTGCAGTGGTGGTCTGTTTTGTTCGGCCCAACGCAAGGAGGCCATAAAACACTACGCCTCACGCCGTGCCCTGGATATCGAGGGTCTGGGAAATAAACTGATCGAACAACTGGTGGAATGCGGGTTGGTCGAACATATCGATGACATCTATGACCTCGGTATCGAACAATTGGCCGGTCTGGAGCGTATGGCCGAGAAGTCGGCGAAGAATTTAATTTCTGCCCTGGAGGTGAGCAAAAAAACCACCTTGGCTCGATTCATCTATGCCTTGGGTATACGTGGAGTCGGAGAGGCCACGGCTCAGGCCCTGGCCAGACATGAGGGTACCCTAGAGAGGCTTATGGAAACTGATGTGGAGTCGTTACAGCAGATTCCCGACGTGGGCCCCATCGTTGCCCGGCAGATTAGTATTTTTTTTGATCAAGTTCATAATCGCGAGATCATTCATAAACTGCGCAAGGCCGGTGTTCAATGGCCCCAGCACTCCGTAGTGGCGGCGCAGGACACACCCTTGGCGGGTAATACCTATGTATTGACCGGCACCCTCGAAGGGTTGACCCGGGAAGAGGCAAAGCGAAGATTGCAAGTCTTGGGGGCAAAGGTCAGCAGTAGTGTTTCGAAAAAAACCACGGCGGTGATCGCGGGAGAAAATTCCGGTTCCAAGTTGAGCAAGGCCGGATCACTGGGTGTCGAGATACTGAATGAAAAGCAACTCATGCACCTGATAGAGAACGTTTGAACTCACTAGGAAAACAGATCATCGCGGAGCTCTATCATTGTGATCGAGACAGTCTCGACGATGTGGAATATATCCGTCGGGCTATGACCGGTGCGGCTCGGGAAGCCGGGGCTAGCATCGTCACCCAGACCTTTCATCATTTTTCACCTTACGGTGTATCGGGCGCGGTCATTATCACGGACAGTCACCTCGCTATTCACACCTGGCCGGAATACGATTATGCCGCAGTGGATCTGTTCACCTGTGGAGTAGCGGTGTCTTCAAAAAAGGCCATTGAATTTTTACGCGAAGCCTTGAAATCACAACAGTTGAGTGTCGTGGAATTGCATCGTGGACCCAAAGTGGGTGTGAGCGGGGCCGATTCTGAACTGCAGCCTCATCGTTCACCCGGTTTGGCCGGTACGGGGTCGAAGTACAATAAGGTGGAGAAATTATCCACGGTGGCGAAATGAGCCAACAAACGACCGTTCTGGAGTGTCCTTCTTGCGGTGCGCCGGTGTCGGTTCGAATACGTTTTTCCAAGATCGTTGTCTGTGAACATTGCAAGACTACGCTGTTTCTTGAAGACGATGCCGTTATCCATGTGGGGAAGAAATCGGCACTCACAACCATACCCTCGATCTTTGAGTTGGGCCACCAGTATCGCTATCGTCACTCCAGCTTTAGTGTCCATGGACGTATCCAATTCGATTATGGTGCAGGGCTGTGGGATGAGTGGTGGGTCGTGATGGATAACGGAGAAGGCAAGTGGGTAAGTGTCGATGAGGGTGATATCGTCATGGAGGTGCCGTTTAAGGTCTCAGGTGGCCTGGCCCCATTCGATGAGATTCGGGTCGGTCAGAATTTGCAGATCGATGGCAGATCATTGCTGGTGACGGAGAAGGATAGCTCCACTTGTGTAGGTATCGAGGGGCAGTTACCTGAGCTGATCTTCCCCGGCAAGGTATATGATTATGTGCATTTATCGGGTACCGGCGGCATCCATTACACTATCGAATACGGTAACGGACAGGTGTTGACCTATAAGGGCATGTGGATCGATCCCTTCGATATCGTGGCGCTCTGAGCAATGCGTAAAACGCAACAAAAACTTCGATCGATAAACTGCACTCAGTGTGGCGGCTCCATATCGCTACAAGGTGGTCATCGTGTGAAATCCATCGCCTGTGGATATTGCGGATCGGTTCTCGATGCTCAGGATGAATACAAGGTACTGCGCCAGTTTATAGATGTAAAAAGGCCGACTTCCCCCTTGAAGATAGGGATGACGGGCACGCTGAAGGGCGTTGATTTTACCGTGATAGGTATCGTGCAATATCGCACTACCGATTATTATTATTGGATTGAGGCACAGCTGTTTTCTCCCACCCATGGGTATGCTTGGTTGGAATACGAAGGTGGTCATTTTGTTTTCAGCCGGCGGGTGCGCGACCGTCCTGCAACCCGTCCAGGCATAGCGACTAAATCCGTCTTCAAGGCCCGTGGCCGCAGTTTCAGGGTCTACGAGCATTACAGTGCGGAGATGACCTTCGTTGAAGGCGAGTTGACCTTTATCGCTAAACAGGGCGATAAAGTTTCGATCACTGACGGGATGGACCCCCCCTATGTTTTCTCGGTAGAGAAAACATCAACCGAAGAGGAATACCACTTAGGCGAATATCTGGATCCCAAGGAGGCCTTTGAGGCATTCGATATTGAGGGTGAGCCGGCGAAACGCCGCACTGTACACGCTGCGCAGCCGTACCAGCCCCATAGTTTTTTTTCAGGGATGTCCGATGCAGCGAAGTATTTTGCGCCCATCAGCCTAGTTTTTGCAATATTGATCTGGCTCATGGGCGGCGGCAGTACGGTCCTCGATGAACGGCTTTATCCCGATAAATTTCTCGAAGGGGCCCGTACTAAATCGTTTTCGGTAAGTGATGCGGATCATCTGTTGCGGCTGGATCTAAAATCGGGTTTGCAGAATGCGTGGGCCTGGTTTGATGTAACTATTCTCAAAGATGATCAGCCTGTGTATTCAATGGCCAAGGAGATATCCTATTACAGCGGTACTGAAGGTGGGGAGCACTGGAGTGAAGGCAGCCAGAGCGCAGACGCCTATTTCAAGCTACCGCAGGCCGGCGAATATATACTATTCGTGGACGGTGAGGGTGGTCAAGGGGATCGAGGCAATAATCCTCAGCATCGGGCGCTGCATATAAAGATTAAAGAAGGGGTTACCGTATCACGTTATTTTTTCATCTTAGCGGTGCCGTTTTTTGTCGCGTTTGGGTTAAGGTATTTTATGAAATGGCGTTTCGAGGCTAAACGCTGGCAGGTAGTGACCGGTGATGACTAAGTTATTCATGGTCTTGTTCGGCTTGATGACCCTCGGTGCAGCCTATCTCACGCTGTATGATGTCGGTGTAGCCGAAGCCACGGTGGATAAACCCAGCGTTCGCGCGGGCAGTGTGCATGGGGGTTATGTCGGCGGCGGAGGTTTTCGTCATGGTAAGTAAGGAATGCTACCTACACACTTCCCTATCTGACTTGTCTTATCGTTCGTATTCGGCGTTGCCACAACAGTGACATAGCGAGGCTATGCGCCTGTTGCTGCGCCTTGAATACGAACGATCATGCGGCGCCAGTTAGGGAAGTTATTTAATTCGTATTCCTAATGCAATACACACTTGATTTGAGTTAACAACCCTGGGAGAAAATATTATGGAGACCTTAATCGCGGATCTTCATCTCGATCAAATACTGTCTTCTTTGGTCTATAGCTTTATTGGTATTTTCATGTTTTTCATCGCCTTAGTGGTGATCGATAAGCTTACCCCCTATTCGATTCACAAAGAGATCGAAGAGGACCAAAATATTGCGCTGGGGATTATAATCGGCGCCACACTCATCGGCCTGGCCATCATCATTTCCGCCGCTATCCAGTAAGCTCGCTATCCATGGAGAGAATTGTGGTATAACGTTAGTCTATGGTTTCCAGTGCCGATAACCGTACACATCTGTTGCTGCTGTTATCGACCTTCGTTATCGCAGTATGCGGTCTTGTCTACGAACTACTGGCGGGCACTATATCGAGTTATCTGCTCGGTAATTCCATCTACCAATTCTCCATTGTCATCGGTCTGTTCGTTGCCTCCATGGGCATCGGTTCGTGGTTGTCGCGATTTATTGATCGGCGGCTAGAAGATTTTTTTATCGCTGTACAGATTGCTGTTGGGTTCATTGGTGGATTCAGTGCGGTGGTGCTGTTTTTCGCCTTTGCAAATCTCGATAATTACACTGTTTTCCTAGTATTGATATCGGTGGTTTTGGGTACATTGATTGGCATCGAGATTCCATTGGTGCTCAGAATTATCAAGTCTTACAGTGGGCTTAAACTGAGTGTCTCCAATGTCTTCACCGCGGATTATATCGGAGCACTTGGGGCCTCTTTGTTGTTCCCTCTCGTATTGGTACCCCAGTTAGGGTTGTTGAGGACCGGTTTACTGTTCGGTTTACTCAATGTCTTGGTCGCAGCAATAGCGCTCTATACCTTCGGGGGACGGTTAGTAAACAAGGTGGGTATGATCATCGCCACCCTCTTGGTTACTGCCGCCTTGGGGGTGGGTTTCGTCACCGCTGAGCGTCTGTCCTCATATTTTGAGAATCGTTTCTATAGCGGCGAGATAATTTACGCACAAACTACACCCTACCAGCGGATCGTCATCTCTCGCGATCAGGATGTCATCAGCATGTTCATTAATGGCGCGCTGCAATTCAATACCCTGGATGAATA
Source organism: Gammaproteobacteria bacterium (assembly GCA_024222475.1). Lineage (GTDB taxonomy): Bacteria > Pseudomonadota > Gammaproteobacteria > JAAEPA01 > JAAEPA01 > JAAEPA01. Next base: position 29,137 of record JAAEPA010000137.1, read on the forward strand.
CCGCTATCACGAGGCCTTGGTACATCCGGTGATGAATCTCAGCCGTCATCATGAGAACGTATTGGTTCTGGGTGGGGGCGACGGCATGGCGGTACGTGAGGTACTGAAATATCCAAAGGTAAAATCCGTGACCCTGGTGGATATCGATCCGGCCATTACTCGGATCTTCAGTAACAATGAATTGCTAAAAACGGTAAACGATAACGCCTTGAACGATAAACGTGTAAATGTGCTTAATCGGGATGCCTGGAAATTTATCGAGGCCGGCAAGCAGCTGTTCGACGTCATCATCGTCGATCTACCCGATCCCAACGACATTGGTCTCAGTAAACTCTACAGCCGTGCCTTTTATGCCGATCTCGTACGTCGCCTGTCCGCTGATGGAGTGATCGTCACTCAGGCCACCTCACCCCTGTACACTCGCGAGGCCTTCTGGTGTATCAACCACACACTGCAGGCCGTGCCTTCACCCATCGAACTTGAGGGGCATCTCTATACTCAGCCCTACCATGTCTATATACCCACCTTTGGCGAATGGGGGTTCGTGTTGGCCTCCCCAAGGCCCGTGCGCTGGGATGGCCTGGAGATCGATGTGCAAACCCGCTATTTAGACGAAGAAGCCCTGATGACCCTGACTCGGTTTCCCCGCGATATGGCAGAGTTGGAGACGGGTATCAATACCCTGCAAGAGCACGCACTGGCCTATTATTACGAACGCGGTTGGTCGCGGTGGTATCGTTAGGCTGTCCTAAGGAATGCTACCGAAATAACTTCCCTAACTGACTTGCCTTATCGTCCGTCTTCGGCGTTACGCCAACAGTGACATAGCGAGGCTATGCGCCTGTTGCCGCGCCTTGAATACGAGCGATCATGGCGGCGCCAGTTAGAGAAGTTATTTAATTCGCATTCCTAATTGAAAAAAGTAACGGGTCCAGACTTGAGAGAGGGGGAGTCGTGGAAAAACGTGGTCTGTCCCCTACTCTACTGAAGACGGGTTACACCCATTCAGAAAACATCGTTAACCGAGCAGTGGGTTTCGTGTTGGAAGGTCGGGGAATCGACTGAAGTCGCGATCTGCCGTCCAGAATTCATTGACTCTGTGGCTGATGCAGATTGCCGCAACGCGTGCGTCGTGAACCATCGGTCCTCTAATTTTCCCGATTGACAACTGTTCACTCAGTATGTCCCAGTGCGATTCGGTTTCAGCCAACAACACGGCCACAGGCGACCCTAGCCAGGCGTTTATTTGGTCTGTAGCTTCATCCAGGTTGGAAGGAGGGTCATAGATTTTTGGGTGTGTTACGATCGACAGAAACTCGTGCACGCAGGGCCAGGGAATGCCCCAGGACATCCGGCCTTCTGCCAGGGACCGGATGCAGTTGCTCGCAGTTTCATGCCATTCGGAATCCGAGCGGTGCGCGTAGACCAAGATATTGGTGTCTGCAGCGATCAACTCCCACGGTCCTTATATGCGGCTTCCCTGATCTTGGCCCAGTCAGCGTCCTTGTACCCTTTCTGCAGCCCATTTCCACTGATGCTCGCGTCCCGAAGCTTAAACCTCGAGGAGGATCGATCATTGCGCAGGACTTGTCGGATGCCTTGCTCGACAACTGCACGCAGGGTGATGTGCTTGGCGGCAGCGTAGGCCTTGGCCTTCTTCGCGAGCCCATCTGACAGATCGATCGTCGTCTTCATTGCAGTACGGGTACCCAGGCTATTTGATATGGGTACCTATATTAAGGGCTTTTCCATATAAAAACAAGCTCTGAGGTGTGTGTGTAAAAACAATACCTTCATTCTGATCAGTCCCGACATTTTCTTAAGAATACGTTAGATATTTCGCAAATATTTAATAAAACCTTCATGCTCTGGTCAATGCCAGATGTTAAATTATATTGTATAAATCCTTTTTCAAACATTTTTATGGAGCCTGAGTTAACGCATAGGTTAGAAGGAAGGGATGAGGGCGTCGAGCATGGAGAGACTAACGTGTCCTTCCGGCAACCGTGCGTGCCTAATGAAGACGCAGTTCATATGATGTAGCATTGCCGCTGGCTTACCCCAAGAATATTTGATAGCCTCCCAAAATGTTTTTGCGGGACACGCAAGGAATGATGCGTTATAAAGTAACGCATGAAGCAGACCGATACGACAACACGCTACAGCGGCAGATCATTCGCCGCTCAGGACATCGAGCGGATTCGCCGTCTGATTCGAGACCACCCGCAGGCGAATCGCCAACGCCTTTCTTATCTGGTGTGCGAGGCCTTTGACTGGCGCAAACCCAATGGGGGTTTGAAAGACATGAGCTGCCGGGTGGCGCTGCTGCGCATGCACCGCCAGGGGTTGATCGTGTTGCCACCCCCGACGCGCAAATTCAACCCCTGTCGCGGGTTTACCCGGCGCACGGTGCAGGCCGAGCCCCAGGGGCGGTTCGAGGCGGCGGTGCATGGACTGCAAGATCTGCATCTTGAGCCGGTGCAGCGCCAGGACAGTGCGCTGTGGAATGAATACATCGATCGCTATCACTATCTGGGCTATAAACCCCTGCCCGGAGCCCAGTTGCGTTATTTTGCCTATGCCGGGGCGCGGCTGGTGGGGGTGTTGGGATTTGGGGCGGCGGCCTGGAAAACGGGTCCGCGCGATACCTGGATCGGCTGGAGCCGGGCGCAGCGCCACCGCAACCTGTGGGGTATCGTCAATAACGCTCGATTTCTAATCTTGCCCTGGATCCGCGTTCACTGCCTGGCCAGCAAGCTATTATCCATGGCCGCCAGG
>JAAEPA010000138.1 GCA_024222475.1 Gammaproteobacteria bacterium
CTCGATTAGGTTGGCGTGGTGAACCAGTCGGTCGATAGCGGCCACGGTCATCATTTCGTCTGGGAAGATGCGACCCCACTCAGAGAAGGGTTGGTTGGAGGTAATGATGAGGCTGCCGGGCTCGTAGCGATGAGCGATCAGTTCAAACAGGACGAAGGTCTCCTGGTCGCGCTTTTTGACGTAGCGAAAATCGTCCAGGATGAGCACTTTGTATTTGTCGAGTTTCTGTAGGGCATCTTCGATCTGCAGTCGTTCACGGGCCTGCTGAAGCTGTTGTACCAGGGCGGTCGTGGTGTAGTGGCGGACGCGTATACCCCGTTCGGTGAGGCCGTGGCCGATGGCGGCGGCCAGGTGGGTCTTGCCGACCCCGCTGGCGCCGAACAAAAGTAGGTTCCTGGCCTGGTGGACCCAGTCGGTACTGGTAGCCAGGGCTTCGAACTGCTCGGCCTTGAGTTGGGGGAGCTGGGCGAAGTCGAAGCTGGACAGGGTCTTGCCCAGGGGCAGTTGCGACTCTTTGGCGTAGCGGTCGATCCGTCGGCTATGGCGGTCGGCCAGCTCTTGTTCGCACAGGGTGGTGAGGTACTGGGCCGCATTCCAGTGGCGCTGGGCGGATTGCTCCAACAGCGTCTCCCAGTGGCGGCTGAAACTGCTCAGCCTGAGTTGTTTGAGCAGCAGGGGCAGGGTGGCGGTGTGGGTCATGAGTGCATCTCCTGCGGCGCTGGGATGAGGGCGTCATAGTGGGCCAAGGTATGTTGGGGTGAGTCCGTCTCCAGGCCAACCGGCAACCCCCTGGAGGCGTTGGGATCGAAGCGTTGCTCCAGTTGGTGCAGGCTCGGAAGGTTGTCCGTGGCGAGTTGGTGTTGCAGGTAGGCACCCAAGGCCTGTTCGCAGTCGGCGCGGGCGGCCAGGGCCAGGATCCCGACGATTCGTTTGCAGGCCGCCCGGGGCTCCATCTGTTGGTCGATGTAGGCCCAGATCTGTTGGTAGGTGGCGTTGGGCAGCAGGTCATCGCGTAGCTGTGAGTAGCGAAAGGCCTGGGGCTTGCGAACCAATTGACCGATGAGGTGGCGATAGTCGATACAACGCGCCCGTCGGTTGTGATTGAGGGAGTAGGCACGGGCCAGCGTATGGGCCCGCGTTGAGCCGACATAGGCTTCGATGCGGTCGTCGTAGATGTGCAGGCGCAAGGATTCTCCAACCAGTCGTGCCGGTACGCTGTAGAGCACACGTTTGACAGCGATGGTGCTGGAGCTGGTGACCTTGACCACCTGTTCGCTGTAGTCGGTGGCGTTGTGCGTCGGCAGCGACCGCAGATGGTTGCGCTCAATCTCCAGGGCATCCTCACCGCGACGATTAAAACGCCGGATCAGGCCATCGAGCCATTGACGGTAGTCGTCGAGGGAATCGAAGTCGTGACTCTCGCGCAGTAGCAGGGCCTGGTAGATGCGGTTTTTGATATGTCCGTGGGGAGATTCCACGGCGCCGTTTTCGTGACTCACCCCCCGGTTGTTGCGGGTCGGTGTCATGCCGTAATGCTCGCACAAGGACTGATAGCGTTCGGTCAGATCCTCCTGCTCGGACTTTGATAGGTTTTTGTAAGCCGCGGAGAGGCTGTCGGTGCGGTGTTCCTTTGGTGCACCGCCGAGACGCTGTAACGCCTCCTGGAGGCCTTCGGCCAGGGCCGTGTAGGACTCACCGCCGAGGATGACCTTGATGTGACTCCAGCCGCTATAGGGCAGACGGAAGTGGTAGAGCCGATGATCCAGTGATTTACCGGCAATGGTGATTTCGATATCACCCAGTTCGGTGAAGTCGGACAGCCCCAACCGCCCCGCCTCTTTGCCTTGCCGGAACATGACCTCTTTGTCAGGGCCATACCGGGCTTTCCAGGCCTTCACCCGACGCTGAAAGGTGCGCTTGAGCGGGTTGGAGAAACGGCCAGGATGGCGATCCTGGAGATCCTCGAATAACGTGGTGGGCGTAAGCGCCGAACTCTTCTCGAGACGCGGAACAATCTCGTTCTCCCAGACCTCGACAAAAGGATCTTTACGGGTACGCCAATGGCGCGGTTCTTTCTGCTTGGGCAGGATGCCGCTGTCGATGCGTCGCCCGCTTCTCGCGGAGATCCCCGCCTTGGCGCTTGCCTGTTGCTGGGGGTCTCCCTCTGTTCTCTTTTTCATGAATAACTTGACCTGTTCTGGGGTGATGGCCTTGCCTGACATTTGTCCACCTTGTGGGGAAAAATGTCGGCAATCTTAGCCAGATAAAGCGGCCAAGATAGTTGTCACCGACCGGACAAGTTAATTGTCACCTAACACACGCCTAGCAGCTAGCCGCTTCTCGCCTCGCTGTACCCATCAATACTATGGTGGTAGACCACTAGGATGATGGTAGCGTTTTGCTATCTGTAAGCTATCTGTAAGCTATCTGTAAGCTCACTTGCGATACGCTTTAAGGTGTAGATCGCATGATGTGCCGATGTCCGCTGCGAATAGTTATTGAGAGGATGGGTCGGGGGCCTGCCAAAGTGAGCACCGTTGTTGAAAATCCAGCTCCAATTAGTCTGTGGCTACCGGCAATAGCGCCGTTAACGGTATTGATCACTGGGGGCTTAGCCTATCTTGGTATGGTGTTTCTCGGCTTGTGGCTGCTGTCACGCCAGCCCTGGCTGGGTTTGAGCTTGCAACCCGGCAGCCAAGGTCTTTGGGTCGCTGCCATCTATGGGCCGGGGATACAAGACGAGTCCTTGCGAGGGGCGATCATTACGACTCTCGGCAATATCGATGAACATCGGGTCAATGTCGGTCCGCTGTCCGTCATGGAGGAGCCGGACAACCTATCCACCTACGCACAGTACAACCGCTTCTTCGAGCACCAGGCCGAGTTATATACGCTGCTGAGTCAAGCTCAGGTATTTGCCGGCCTGAGCAATGGTCATTCGGTGGCACTCTACATTGGCCGTTCTCGCCCTATCGATGATCTTCCGTTCCGCTACTGGATCATCAATTTTTCCGCGGCAATAGGCCTATTTTTCGGTCTGGGTATTTGGAGTTACCGTCGGGGTCAAGCGACATCCCGCCTGCTGGCGGTGGGGGGGGGTGGATTCATGCTGGGTGCGTGCAGCATGGCGGTCTATGTGTCTCGGGAGCTGGTCCTGCAACCGCAATGGTTCAAGGCACTATGCGCAGTAAACCATCTCGGTGTTACCCTGTTTGCCTACAGCGCCTTGATCCTACTCTATTATTATCCGCGCCGGATAGGAACCTTACCGTTTGCACTGATCGGATTCACTGCGGTGGGCCTGATCTGGATCAATGAAACACTGCAGATAGTGCAATGGCCGCTGCACACCTTCTATATACCCGAGTTGATTGCGCCCTATCTAACCGGTCTGCTGCTGGCGCGTCGACAATGGCGATTGACCCGGCAACGTCCGATCGAACGGGCATCACTGTTGTGGTTTCTATTGACTGTTTTTCTCAGTATCGGTTTTGCCGTCGTGCTCTATCTGGGGCCAACCCTGTTTGGCGAACAACCCATCCTGCCTACTTGGCTGGCGCAATCGATGTTACTGACGCTTTATGCAGGGTTTGCGCTTGGCGCCCTACGTTATCGATTATTTGATATCGAGCGCTGGTGGTTTGCGAGCTGGATCTGGTTCCTCGGAGGGGTGTCGGTCGTTGCCTTTGACCTGATTCTAGTTTATCTGCTGAATATCAATCCCCTGGGAGCCCTCAGCGTCGCTATCTTGATCACCGCCTGGATCTATTTCCCAGCGCGCCAATGGCTCTGGGAGCGCCTGCTGCGCTCTCCAGAGCAGCGCTTGGAACTCTATTTGCCCCAATTAATGGAGGCCTATTTTGCTACCACCAACAGCAAGGCCTTCAAGGCGCAGTGGCCCGCACTGCTGGGAAAGGTCTTCAATCCCCTGTCTATAAACACCGTGTCCGCCTACCGAAAGGATGTGCGTCTGAGCGAATATGGTCTGAAAATGGAGGTCCCAACCATTCATGGAAATACCTATGTGGAACTCTCGGGACGAGATCATGGGAGTCGATTGTTCGGCACCGAAGAGGTGAAATTCACTGAGGCGCTATGGATGTTGACTTGCAAGACCGCCAATCTGCGCAAGCTGCAAGAACAAGCGGCGCAGGAGGAGCGAAGCCGCGTCATGAGGGATTTGCACGACGATGTCGGCGCCAAGTTACTGACCCTCATCCATCGAGCCGAATCGACACGGAATTCGGAATTAGCCAGATCCGCCTTGAAGGCCTTGCGCGAGGCCATTTATTCTCTGGACGATGCAACCGTGGTGTCCTTGGAGTCGGCGATGGCACAATGGCATGGCGAAGCGCAACAGCGCCTTGCGGATGCCGACGCCGTACTTCAATGGCAAGAACCAGACGGGCCATCGGACATCATACTCACCCCCAGACAACGCATTAATCTGACCCGCATCATCCGCGAGGCGATATCAAACGCCCTGCACCATAGCCAAACCAAACAGATAACCCTGTGCTTCAGGATCGAAGGAAACCGATTAGTGCTGACCATACGTAATGATGGACCAGCAGTCGCCCCCTGCCGCTGGGAACAGGGAGCGGGAATGAACAACATGCGTACCCGGGCCAAAGAACTCGGGGCGAACATTCATTGGGAACAACTCGCCAGCGAAGATTCGCAGGCAACGCCACAGACGGCGGTCGTTGTATCCATGCCAATAGTTTAGGAGGAAATCCATGTACACCGTACTGATGGTTGAAGATCACCAAGAGACCCAAGAGATACTGGCCAGGGTCCTGCATGATGCCTTTGGATCTATTCAGATCACGCAGGCATCGACCCTAGGCCAGGCGCGCACGCGTCTCAAGGCGCAAGCCTTCAATCTAGCCTTGGTGGACATCGGTCTTCCGGATGGCAGCGGGATCGACCTGGTGGCGCAGATCTCAAGGACGATGCCGCAGGTCTATGTCGTGGTCATGACCATCTTCGATGATGATCGGCATCTGTTTGCCGCCTTGCAAGCGGGTGCCCACGGTTACCTGCTCAAGGAACAGCCCCATGAAGAACTAGTCAACCTTCTACAAGGTATCATCCAGGGACAACCCCCGCTGTCGCCTGCCGTGGCGCGGCGCATTCTTCAGCATTTTCAAATACAGACCAAACCGTTGTCCCGCTGCGGATTGACCCACCGAGAGCGTGAAGTGCTAACCCTGCTCGCCAAGGGTCTGAGCTGCAAGGAGTTGGCTTACCTACTGGGCATTTCGCCCCACACCACGGCGGATCACATAAAAAACATCTACCGCAAACTGAATATCAATTCGCGGGCCGAAGCGAGCCTGGAAGCCGTCCGCCTAGGTTTGGTAAGCCCCGAGTATTAACCGGATTTCAATCAAATCGCCACCGCATTCCCAGCACCATAGAATAGATACTGGTCTTGACCTGCGCCTCGAGGGTCGCGGCGTCGCCCGAGAGTTCGATCGACCCCTGGCGTAGTTTGCGGGTAACGGGCAAGGTGTACTGAGCGCCGAGATCCACGGTCAGCGAGTCAATGAGTTGATAACTCAAACCGACGGAAATAGCCTGGTAATCATCATAGGGAAAATCGAGTGTTACCGTTTCGTCAGGGATAGGTGTAGTGGCATAGGCCATGCCCGCGCGCGCCGTCCAACGGGAGTGAAACCGGTAGCTACCACCCAAGGCCAGGCGCCAGGAGTCCCTCCAGTTTTGCACTGTGGTATCCCGGCTCATGGTATCTTGGATCTCGATGGTTAATTCTTTAAAACGGCTCCAATTGATCCAACTGACATCAGTTTGCACGGCCCAGCGAGGGTTTAGTTCATGGTAGAGGCTCGCACTTGCCGATTCCGGGGTAACCAGCTTGACCCTGGCACCGGTGCGGCGGGTCCGAAGATCAGGATCGAGAAAACCGATCCCCGTTTCCACATTCGAAGGAATGAAAAATTCTGCCGATCCCTTGAGTTCGTGTTCTATGGCACTGCGGAAATTCAGTCCTATCCGGGTGAATGGTGACATTTCCAGGAGCAGGCCCAGGGTGTAACCCACAGCGGTATCATCCCCTTCGATCTTGATTCGACCATCACTCGTGGCGCTCCCAGATACCCCTATCCCTAGCCCTGCGCAGCTGTCATTACCCAGCAACCCGAGCGATTGAGCCCCCGCGCAAATACCCGCCGCATTGATATCGCGCGCTATCTCACCTTTAAAATGCTGAATATTGACCCCACCGCCGATGGAAAGGGCATCGGATACCTTCAAGGCGGTCATCAAACCTGTGTTGATACCAAGAATCTCGGATCGGGATGAGAAATAACGCCCCACGAATCGGCGATCAAACTCGCTACCACTGGCATAGGGTGTATTGATCGATAGACCAAGGCTCCATTGTGTATCGATCGGTAAGGCGAGATAGGCATGGGGGATATAGGCGGTGTTGGTAAGGGATTCATTCTGGATACCCTGAATAGGGGTAGTGTCAGGAATCCCAGTGTCATCGATGGCCTGGAGGCTATTTCCTTGGGCCTCGATATCAAAAACGGCGTTGACGATACCCAGCCCTAAAACGAGTTCAGTTTGTCGCAGTCGAGTGAGACCCGCAGGATTATAAAATGCCGTGCTGGCATCCAGCGCCTCGGCCGCCCCGCCGGAGAAGGCA
>JAAEPA010000139.1 GCA_024222475.1 Gammaproteobacteria bacterium
CAGCATGGCAGGCTGCCGTTGCCTTGGGTTCAGGTGTAAGAGGGGTATTGGCCGGACCTTCCATGGACCCGTTTATACACTAATTTTTTAGGTGTGTCCCGTACTTTTTTTCTGGGGTATATGGTCAGACCGAATATTTACGCCCGCTAGTGGTAGATCTCAACAATGACGGCATTAAAGACTTCGTGGTGGTCACTGAGCAGGGTCAATTATTGGCAGTGTCGGCGCAGGGCGAAAAGGTATGGCAGTTGTGGAGTGCGGAGATTCCTCCGATTCTTTATGCTTCGCCAGTTTTTGTGCCGGCGGGTGAAAAAGGACTGGTGGTGTCGGCCCATAACCAAGGTGTAAGCGCAGTATATGCCGACAGTGGACGGTACGCTTGGCAGGTCAAGATGCAGCAGCGTTTCTTTGCCAGTCCGGTGAGTACTGATGGTAATGCAGACGGTGTGCCAGATGTTATCGTTATCGCCACCGATGGCGATATATACCTTATCGATTCCCGGTCGGGCGAAGAGGTATGGAGTGCATCACTTGGGGAATCGATAAAGGCATCACCAGCCTTGTTCGATGTCAACGACGACGGGCTCAAAGATCTCATTATATTAACCGAGAAAGGCAACCTGGTGGCAGTGGACATGGCAAGAGGGCGTCGGGTATTGACTGTCGCTGTCTCTGGAGCGAGTAGCTTCATCTCATCTCCCGTATTGGGGGACATTACGCGTGATACGCTGGTGGAGATAGTCACGGCAAGTGAGAACGGCCAGATCGTAACCTACGGAATCAATCGAGGTGTCCGGCGCGGTCAAGCGGTTTGGCCCACCTTTCTAGGTAATGATATCGACGGTGAAGGTTGATTTCGAGATTTGTATTATGAGATACGGGGTTGCTATTTATGTTGCTTTCTTGTTAGTACTCTCCGCTTGTCAGGATTCTCCTGTCAAGGTGGAGGAGTTGGCTGCTGTACAGGCGCCGCTATCAAGAGCCAGTGTTTCATTGATAACTTTCCCGCCAGGCGGGCAGATTCTGCTTGAAGAAACTGGGGAGACCTTCGCTGATGGAGGTGTAGCATACCTGGTGCCTGGGAGTTATACCTTAACTGGGTCCAAATCAGGATACCGTGGTAATTCTGTGAATGTTTCTTTAGAAAATCAGGAGAATAGAGTGATTGAGGTCCCCTTGGGGACGGGGTATGCCGAGCTGTCTATCAATGTTCTGCCGCAAGATGCAGCGATCTCTATCAACGGTCAGGAGATCGGCAGCGGACCGTACCGTGCTGAAATCGATGAGGGGGTGTATACACTTGATTTGCTTCATCCGGATTATTTCTCGAAGCAGGAAACGGTGCGGATTGTGCCCGGGACGCCCGCAGTTTATGACTTTGAGCTAGAACAGAAACCTACCCAAGGTCCGCTTATGCTCCATACGGAACCCGATGGGGGTGAGATTTTTTTTCAAGGCAAACTGGTGGGTGAAGGCCAAGTCGATCTAGGCCTTGTGGGTTTTGGTGGCTACACCTTGAGAGCTGTTAAGACGATTGATGGGCAGACCCGTTTGGTCGGATTCTCGACGGTCATGGTAGACTCTCCCCAACAAACTCGTATCGTTATTTTAATGGAGCAGCGGGAGCACCTGTTCGAAGGCGCATGGATGCCCGCTAGCCTAGCAAAGCAGAAGGAAAAAATGCGATATCTTGCTCAACGGGTTGTAAATCCGATATCCCTGGATGTTGATTTGGGACCGCAAGCCTATCGAATGCTCCAGACAAAAAAAGGACTTGCGCAACATCTCATGGCCATATTCCGCGTTGGTGATCAGATGAGATTGCATTCTGGAGAAGGCTCTTGGGAAATCTGGAAACGCCATTCCGAGTTGACTAATGAATTCTCCAGCTCAGTTGATGCTTTTCAGAGACAAAAGACACGGGCTGCAAGCTGGATACTAGATACTGCTTCTAAGGATAGATTGGGAAATGTGCAGATCGAGGAGGAAAAAAATGTATTGGCAGAATTGGCTATTGCATTGCATCGCTTGCGGGCAAACCACGCTATCCTTGATCTTAAGAAGGGGCAGCTTAGCAATGGCGGCGAGTCGGTCTACCGCTCCCTGAAGGATGGACCCCTCACGCTGGTGGCAATGGGGGGGGACGCTTTAGAATTCGGTGAGGCTCAGACCTATCGGGCAGACAGTCTTTTATTGGCTAAATTTTCTCGTTCTGATCAACCACTGAAGATTGATTGGACCCAATCACCCCTGGCGTTGTTGGTTATCAGCAATAGGAGTGTGTCTTTGCGCGAGCAAGAAAATCTTCTTACATTAAAAAGTCAGGAAAAGAAGATCAGGCCGCTGATCAGCGGCTTAAAAGTAGTGAGCCTAGATCAATTGTCAAATGGACCGGACTATGAAGGTTGGCGCCGCGAGAGGTTCGTTGCGCAAGGTCCTTTTTCATCTCAGATTGATTTGAGTAAAGCTGAGATTGGACCGAATTACAAGCCTGGCACCTACTACCGGACATGGATAATTACTTATGACGAACACGGAGTATTTACGCAACGGCAATTGGCTACAGAGTACCGTGTCGGAGAGGAAATAAAGGATTTTGAAGCGGACAAGTTTTTAAGGCGCGGCAGGCTTTCGCGTGATAAAGAAAAAGCTCTTTCCCAGTAACACAAATATAGGGACCGGCCAGAATGTGGGTAATCTATGTGATTCTTCCCTATATGACTAGCAAGAGCTTATCATTTGTAGTGCGCATCGATCAGGGGGTATCTTGGTTTGCGGTATCCTTGGTCTAAATCCAGACCAAACTCCTTTAGCGACCTTGTTAGAAATCCGGCTAGCCAGACTTGTCCGCAGTAGGTTGACTTATTCTTGGACAACCTCCTAGACTCTATGTTTTGACATTAGTCCGGGAGGGACCAGTGTCTAAATCAATAGCTCTGAGGTTCGCGGTCGTTGTTCAATTCCCATGCATACGAGTTGTTGTTCAAACTGCTCCGGGGGCGCGGGATGTCCATGCAGATATCCCTGGATTTGATCACAGCTTTCGTGGTTGAGAAAATTCAGCTGTGCCTCGTTCTCCACCCCTTCGGCGATCACCTCTAGACGCAGACTCTTGCCCAGGGCGATAATGGCCCGGGTGATTGCGGCATCCTCGGGATCTAAGGGGATATCACGCACGAATGTACGGTCGATCTTTAATTTTCCTATGGGCAGGCGCTTGAGGTAGGCGAGCGAGGAGTAGCCGGTGCCGAAATCATCGATAGCAAGTGAGACACCCAGTGCCCTCAATCCGTTCAGGACCGTCTGGGCGCTGGCGACTTTAGACATGATATATCCTTCACTGACCTCGAGTTCCAGGTGCTGAGGTGGGCATCCGGTGTCGGCGAGGATCCGCTGGACCTGATCCACCAGGCCGGGCTGGTGGATCTGTCGGCCAGACAGATTGACCGCGATGTGCTCCAATAACAGCCCTTGTTTTTCCCAGGCCACCCATTGTTCACAGGCTTGGCGCAATACCCATTCGCCCAGAGCGGTGATCTGGCCTGTCTGTTCGGCCAGGTTGATGAAGCTGGCAGGTGTTACCAAGCCCATCTCGGGATGTTGCCAGCGTACCAGGGCCTCGGCCCCAATGATGCGCCCGCTCGCCACTTCGGTTTGCATCTGATAATAGACCTCGAATTCCTGGTTTTCCAGCGCCCGACGTAGATCGGTCTGCAGACGCATCCGTTCGAAGGCATCGGTAGTGAAATGGGTAGTGTAGAACTGATAGCTGTTGCGAGCTTCTTCCTTGGCCCGATACATGGCCGTATCGGCATTGCGTAACAGGGTGGCGATGTCTGCCCCATCTTGGGGGAAAATACTGATACCGATACTGCCGGTGACAAACAGCTCCTGCCGATCAACATGGACCGGTCTAGAGATCTCCGCCAGTAATTCCTCTGCCAGTAGCGCGGCCTTGCGGGCGGTGTCGATCTGTCCCATTACGATGACGAATTCATCACCGCCCAAACGGGCAACGGTGTCGTCCTCTCTGACCCTGGAAAAGAGCCTTGCCGCCACCTGTGTTAATACCTTGTCTCCCACGGGATGCCCGAGGCTGTCGTTGATCTGCTTGAAATCGTCCAGATCTAAAAAAAGTATGGCCACCTGATCCCGGTCACGCCGCGCTCTTTCTACACAGTGCTCAAGCCTGGCACTTAGCAGCAAGCGGTTGGGCAGATCTGTTAGGGCATCGTGATGGGCCAGATGGTTCAGTTTAGCCTGGGAATGTTTCAAGGCGCTGATGTCCGAGAA
>JAAEPA010000140.1 GCA_024222475.1 Gammaproteobacteria bacterium
GGTGAAATCAGCCTGCTCATAACCGACGTAGTCATGCCCGAGATGAACGGCAGGGACCTGGCCGATCAACTGCGCGGCATCTGTCATGGCTTGAAGGTCCTGTTCATGTCCGGCTACACCGCCAATACCATCGCCCATCGGGGAGTGCTGGATGAGGGGATGAATTTCATCCAGAAACCCTTTTCAAAGCGAGACCTGGCGGTGAAGGTGAGAGAGGCGCTGGATGAGGGCAAGGGACAAAGGCGTGGATAATTATCCAAAAGAGGAGTATTCAAGGAACGGATTTGTTTGGGATGCTAAAACCACAGGCAAAAATAAATCAGGGTGCCGGGAAATGAATATCTATTTGGCGGGCCATATGAGATAGGAAATAGGAGATATCATGTTGGAAAAACCAACCTACAAAGAACTGGAGCAGCGGGTTCGGGAATTGGAGAAAGATGCATCGAATCCGGAAGGCGATCACCGCTACCGCCGACTTTTTGCCACGATCAACGACGCCGTTCTCGTCCATCTAATCGAC
>JAAEPA010000141.1 GCA_024222475.1 Gammaproteobacteria bacterium
AGATTCATAACATTGGCGCCGCTAGTATTGGAATCGCGGCTATCGAGCGTATATAAGGCATTGCCCTGGGTGTTGTCCACTTTCTTAACATTGGCGCCGCTAGTAGCGCTAGTTCTGAAATCGCGGCTATCGAGCGTATATAAGGCGTTGCCCTGGGTATTGTCCACTACCGTGAAATTCCACGACGGCGCACCTGTCTTGAGCATCTCTGCCCGCGTGCGAACAAACACGTCCTGATCCGGCTGTACAGGAATCGAGTAATCTCCGTTGGCATCCGTCAGGTCGGAACCCAGCACCGTGACCCGGTCTGCCGCATCCACGATCTGCACAGTGACACCGCGGACGGGGCTGTTGATAATGCCGTTGAAGTCGAGGCCGGCGCCCAACGAAACATTGAAAGGCACTCGATCAAAAGTGATTTTTCCACTCACGGCATTGGTAGCTGGTGTCGTTGAACCACCATCGTCAACACTATCGCTGCTGCCACAGGCGGAGAACATGAGTACAGCGACTAGGATCGGAACACAGCGAAGCAATTCGATCACGGACCACTCCCTTGTTATGTTTTTGGTACATTGCGTGACCACAACACACCACCTGGAATCCAGACCTCCAACCAAGCTACAAGTAGCTCACCGCAAACAGAATACACGATTTAGCCATTCAAGCACAGACATCCGCCTTCGCTGCTATTCCACCGAGCCCACTCAAGTTTCACCGGTAGAAACAGTCGTATCATATCTTGATCACTGCCATTTTTTCCTGCGTCATTTCATGCAATGTATGCCCGATTCCACCAACACCATATCCGGATTGGCGACGTCCGGCAAAAGGCATCCAGTCCACCCTGAAGGCGGTGTGGTCATTGACCATGACTGCGGAGGCATCGAGATTGCGAATACATTTTAACACCACATCCAGGCGATTGCTGAACACTGACGCCTGGAAGGCATAGTCAAGAGAATTTGCAATGTTGAGGGCCTCATTGAGACTATCGTAGCCATAGACGCAAACCGCAGGCCCAAAAATCTCCTGCCGAGATAGTATCGATTGCTGGGCCGGATTAAGCAGCACGGTGGGCGCATAGGTGGTTTCTCCCAGCCTTTTCCCGCCACAGAGAATCGTGGCGCCTTGCGCGGAGGCCTCAGTAATCCACTGCGCAACCCGCTCAACTTCACGCGGTCTAATCAGTGGACCACATTGCGTGTTCTCATCTACGGCATTACCGACAACCAGTTTATTGGCCTCTTCGGCCAGATTTTCGGCAACTTCCACGGCAAGAGCCCGCGGCGCAAATACGCGCTGCACCGAAACGCAAACCTGTCCCGAGTGATAAAATCCGCCCTTTAGCAGGGATGGAATCATCGCCGACATATCGGCGGTATCATCAACAATCACCGGAGCAACGCCACCATGCTCGAGCGCGCACCGGGTGCCCGGCGCCAGTTTGGAACGCAACATCCAGCCGATTTTTGCCGAACCGATGAATGAGAAAAATGCCACTCTCTGATCGCTGACTATCCTTTCCGCGGTGGGGATATCACACAACACAAAACGGCACCACTGCTCAGGTAGTCCCGCTTGGTACAGAAGATCTACAAATCTGCGGCATGACAACGGGGTATCATCCGCCGGCTTGACGATGACCGGACATCCCGCGGCAACGGCAGGCCCGACTTGGTGGACGATCAGATTCAGTGGGTGATTGAAGGCTGAAATAGCCACCACCGGCCCGATCGGTTCATGTGAGCTAAAGGCAATGCGCCCGGCACCTGCCGCGCTCAGATCCATAGGTATTTCACGACCGGCAAGATGAGACAATTCCTTGGCGCACAACTCCACTCCATCGATGGCTCGCGCCACCTCTATTCGTGCATCAATCAGCGGCTTGCCTCCCTCATCCGCGATCAGATAAGCAAGCTCATCGCGCTGCGCCCGCATCAAGACACCGGTATTCTTTAGGATCTCTATGCGCCGCCAGGCCGGTAACCAACCGTCCCGGTCGCGGTAAAGACGCTGCGCCTGATCCAGGTAGCTGTCAATAAGCCGCCATTCACAAAGGGCAACCTCGCCGATTGGCTTTAAATCGTAGGGATTAACGACCGTGATCTTCCCCGCATGTGCCTTCATGTTGTGCTTACCTCCTAAATCAAACAAACCTTTTCCCGCAACTCATTGATCAGCACCTTTTTATTTTCCGAATAGTCCATCGGCACTTCGACGATATGCACACCACGGCTGGCAAATGCCGCCTCATAGGTTGGAACGATATCTTCGGTATGCAGAATACGATGTCCGATCGCGCCATAGCTTTGCGCATAGCGCACAAAGTCGGGATTACCGAACTCCAATCCCCAATCAGCAAACCCCGCATCGGCCTGCTTCCAGCGAATCATGCCGTATGAGCCGTCATTCAAGATGGTCACCACCAGATTGAGCCCCAATCTCACGGCAGTCTCAAGCTCCTGACTGTTCATCATGAAACCGCCATCGCCGCAGATCGCCATGACGCGTCGGTCTGGATAGAGCATCGCCGCCATCATGGCCGACGGTAATCCAGCACCCATGGTGGCCAGAGCATTGTCCAGTAATACGGTGTTGGGTTGATAGGCCTTGTAATTGCGGGCAAACCATATTTTGTACACCCCATTGTCCAACGCAATGATGTCATGTTCTCCCATGATCCTGCGGATATCGGCCACCAAACGCTGTGGGATGACCGGATAACGGAGATCCTCGGAACCTTCGGCAAGGTTTTTGTCTGCCGCTGCCTTGACCCGATTGAAATAGCTGAAATCCGCCTCGACTTTACCCAGCACCTCCTTGAGACGACGAATCGAACTGGCCAGATCTCCAACGACTTCCAACTGGGGAAAGTAGACCTGATCGACCTGGGCGGATTTATAGTTCATATGGATGACCTTCTTACCGCCATGCTCCATGAAAAATGGGGGTTTTTCCACCACATCGTGGCCGATATTGATGACTAGATCCGCTCGATCAACCGCACAGTGCAGATAGTCCCCGGCAGACAAAGCGGCCGTTCCCAGACACAGCGACGAGCGCTCATCGACCACCCCCTTGCCCATTTGGGTGTTAAAGAAAGGAAGACCTGAGCTGTGCACAAAATCGCACAGTGCATCCCGGACCTGCCTGCGATTGGCTCCGGCACCGATCAGTACTAGCGGATACTTCGCCTGCCTGATCAGCTCCACTGCCTCGCCAATGGTTTCTTCCCGTGCCGTGGCATAGTTGCGACCATGGGGTGCGAATAACGGAGCGTCCGTGCGCTCGGCGGCAATGTCTTCCGGAAGTTCCAGCAGCACCGCCCCTGGACGTTCTTCCTCGGCTAGTCGGAATGCTTCGCGCACCAGCGAGGGAATGGCGTTTCCATGGACGATCTGCTGAGATAATTTACAAATCGGCTCGAAAAGTCTGACTACATCGAGGATCTGGAACCTGCCCTGCTTGGATTTCTTAATCGGTTTCTGTCCGGTAATCATAATCAGCGGAAAAGCCCCCAGTTGAGCGTAGGCCGCCGGCGTCACAAAATTGGTTGCCCCCGGTCCAAGCGTAGCCATGCACACCCCGGCACGGCCCGTCAGGCGGCCGTAAATAGAGGCCATGAAGGCCGCCCCTTGTTCATGTCGGGTTAAAATAAGCTTGATCCGCTTCGAGAGACGCAAAGATTCCAGAAGATCAAGATTTTCTTCGCCAGGTACCGCAAAGATATATTCAACACCTTCATTCTCCAGCGCCTTTACAAATAGGTCAGAAGCTTTCATTCCACGTCTCCATAGTTTTTGTGACTTGGCCCTGATGTAGGCATATTTAACGAATTTAATCGGAAAATCTGGTCAAAATGGCTTTTTCGCAGTAGGTTCTCTATTCTCGGACAGGCTTCTCAGGTCAAGACATTAGCGTTCAAAGCTACAGACCCAAATCACCACACAATGCTTTCATCTAATTACCGCTTAGGAATGCAAACGGGATAAGAAGTCTAACGGCAATCAAAGTATGCTGGGGAAACACGATCAAGGAAAGGAGGAGACTCCTGGTTACCGGAGCCAATCTCCACAGTACCACCCTCCTGGATCTGGTGCTTATCTACAAATCCTGCATTGACCTCCAGCATATAGATGGCTGGTTTTTGGGACCGGTACACAGGACAAGGCTCCCGCTTACAAGGCTGGGCATGAGTCTCCATAGATACGATCTCAAAATCCTTAGAGATAAAAAGGACATCAAAGGGTATGAAAGTATTTTTCATCCAGAAAAGCTGTACCTGATTCTCACTGAATACAAATAACATCCCTCGGTCTTCTTCCAGATGGCCCCTGAACATCAGCCCTTTTTTTAACTCACACGGGGTTCGGGCCACCTCCACGGTAACCATGATTTCTTCTTGCGTACTCATCTCCTCTATTCCTTTGAATACCACGCGGAGTTCTTGAAGCGAATCCTTAACCTCACTGAAACCAGCCGCTCTGAGCTCTGGATGTAACAACTTGGTTACCGTTTCGGCCAGCACACACGCGAGAGAAAAAAGCAGCAATATCTCAACTAATTTTGTTGGCATAACTGCCTGTTTAGATGGGTCCTTTCTGAAGCGCACGTTAATCGCAAAATTCACCCAGTATGTTAACGGCTAAGGGAATATCGCTTTACTTCTTTCAGGATAGGGGTTAACTTCCCGCGCGAGTTGCGCTCAGGTGCAGAGTAGGACAGCATGTGTTCCTGGCACCTGACTTTCAGGCTTAGAGTATTCAGGTCTAAAGTATAGGGTAAGCACGACGCATAAACGCCACGGGCCACCATCCCCCAGAAACGGGGTTTCGACAAAATGGGAGGGAAAACTAATGGCGTCCCCAAGGGGATTCGAACCCCTGTTGCCGC
>JAAEPA010000142.1 GCA_024222475.1 Gammaproteobacteria bacterium
AGAACTCAAAGAGCGGCTTGACAAAGAAAGACGCAATGCTGACAAACGTATTGCCAAAATAATCGCAGATATGACAAAGGCATTGGATCCTGCGGAGACTGGAACCCCTTCAAGTAAAGAGGCTCCCGCCGGCTGACCGGGAGACCTGTTCGGTATTTACCGAACAGGTGAATTTCTATTGAATTTTACTGCGCAACGACACTGGGGCTAGTGCAAAAGAGCGTAAGTTTGGTGCCCACCTTGGTAAGGCATGGGCGTTCCTGGCCAGGCGCGACGAGGAGGCTGCATGTAAGGAGGAGCAACGGCGTCAGGGATGATCAGGGCCAGCGAAATGGGTGCCGACTTGTACTTTCTTGCACAAGCCCACTTACTACCCTATTGAATGGAGTGAATTAGTCCGACTATTGCCTCATAGAATGGGGCCCTATCCGCATTCGCATACCTGTAAATGATCATCCTGATTTGATTTGCAGGCTACAGGGCCGCTGCATCCTTTTCTCCGGTTCTGATCCGTATCGTCTCCGATATGTCACTCACGAAGATCTTACCGTCGCCTATCTTGCCGGTTCTCGCTGCGTCGACGATGGTATCAATGACCTCCTCAACCCACGCAGTACTCACCGCGACTTCCAGCTTGGTCTTGGGTAGAAAATCCACGACGTATTCCGCACCACGATAAAGCTCAGTGTGACCCTTCTGACGTCCGAAACCCTTGACCTCCGTTACTGTCATTCCCTGAATTCCAATATCTGAAAGGGCCTTACGAACATCTTCCAACTTGAATGGCTTGATGATTGCCGTGACGAGTTTCATTGCTTTTCTCCTTGGAGGGGCCAGCTCGCACAAAAGCAAGGGGACAGTGCCCTAAACAGCGACTGTCCCCTGCAAATGCGTTACTTTGTAAACAGCAAATCAATTGATTCGTGGATCGAGCTCACCACTGTCGTAACGAGCAACCATGTCTTCAAGATTGATGGCCTTGATCTTGGAGGCATTGCCGGCGGAACCAAACGCCTCGTAACGCGCCCGACAGATTCCCTGCATCGCATCAGTAGCGGCCTTGAGGTATTTGCGTGGATCGAAATTTTTCGGATTATCAACCAGGTGCTTGCGTATCGCACCTGTAGAGGCCATGCGTAAGTCGGTGTCGATATTAACCTTGCGTACCCCGTTCTTAATTCCCTCCTGAATCTCTTCCACCGGCACGCCATAGGTCTCACCCATGGCACCGCCGTGGCTATTGATGATCTGCAGCCAGTCCTGGGGAACGGAGGAAGATCCGTGCATGACCAAATGAGTATCCGGAATACGCGCGTGAATCTCCTTGATTCGGTTTATAGCGAGGATATCGCCGGTGGGGGGGCGGGTGAATTTATAGGCGCCATGGCTGGTGCCGATGGCGATCGCCAGGGCGTCCGCACCGGTCTGCTTTACGAAATCGGCCGCCTGTTCTGGATCAGTCAATAATTGTTCCATGCTCAGTTGACCCTCGGCGCCGGAACCGTCCTCTTCCCCGGCCATGCCGGTCTCCAGTGAACCCAGACAACCCAACTCACCTTCCACCGAAACCCCACAGGCATGGGACATCTCCACGGTGCGACGGGTTACCTCCACATTATATTCAAAAGAGGTGGGCGTTTTCATGTCTTCCCCCAGAGAACCATCCATCATGACTGAACTGAAGCCCAGCTGGATGGAACGCTGACAGACCGCCGGAGAGGCCCCATGATCCTGGTGTATCACCACCGGGATATGCGGCCACTGCTCGATGGCAGACAAAATAAGGTGGCGCAGAAAGGGGGCGCCGGCATAACCGCGGGCCCCAGCCGAGGCCTGCGCGATAACCGGGCTATCGGTTTCATCCGCCGCCCGCATGATGGCCTGCATCTGCTCCATATTATTGACATTGTAGGCCGGAACACCATATTCATGTTCGGCGGCATGATCCAGTAATTGACGTAATGATACTAAGGGCATTTTGCCTCCTTCTATTCTCGTAACATGGCGAGTTCTTCAATATAGTATTGATGAAACACTCGACCCTGTATTTTATCTTGTTAAAGTGTGTACCCCGTGAAGGGGAAGATGCGCTTCGTGGACCAGCGCTTACTCAACCTTGAGCACGTTGTTCAAGCATCGCGACGGCAGGCAGTTTCTTACCCTCTAAAAATTCCAGAAACGCCCCGCCACCGGTAGAGATATAGGACACCCTATCCGCGATTCCATACTTGTCCACCGCTGCCAGGGTATCTCCGCCGCCGGCAATGGAAAAGGCCTCACTTTCCGCGATGGCCATGGACATGGCCTCGGTCCCTTCGCCGAACTGATCGAACTCGAATACTCCAACGGGTCCATTCCAGACGATGGTTCCGGCACTTTTCAAGATCTCGGCAAATGCCTTAGAGGTCTGCGGTCCCACGTCGAAGATCATGTCATCATCGACCACCTGATCCACGGATTTGAGCACGGCCGGTGCAGATTCGGAAAATTCCTTACCGCAGATTACATCTGTAGGCACGGGAATATCTCCACCACGCACACGTGCGGCCTCGGACAGTTGTTTTGCAGTGTCTATGAGACCGGCCTCGTAGAGCGATTTTCCTACATTGTGACCTGCGGCAGCGATAAAGGTATTGGCAATGCCCCCGCCGACGATCAGTTGATCAACCACCTCGGAGAGCGATTCCAGAACGGTAAGTTTGGTAGAGACCTTCGAACCCCCGACGATCGCCACCATCGGCCGGGCTGGGTTATCCAAAGCCTTTCCCAAGGCCTCCAGTTCACCGGCCAGTAAAGGGCCTGCGCAGGCTGTCGGCGCATGTTTGGCCGCCCCATGGGTAGAGGCCTGAGCCCGGTGGGCAGTACCAAAGGCATCCATGACATAGATATCGCACAAAGCCGCCATCCTTTGCGCCAAGACATCGTCGTTCTTTTTCTCGCCTGCGTTAAAGCGCACGTTTTCACAAAGGACGACATCACCCTCGTCGATCTCGAGACCATCGAGCCAATCTCGAGCCAATCTGACTTCCTTACCGAGCAGAGTGGACAGATGCTCGGCCACCGGTTGCAGGGAATATTTAGAGTCATATTCACCCTCAGTAGGGCGGCCCAGATGTGACATCAGCATGACTTTAGCCCCAGCCTTCATAGCATGCTCTATGGTCGGCAAGGAAGCCCTGATACGCTTGTCACTGCTGACCTTGCCGTTACTCAGCGGTACGTTGAGATCCTCGCGAATAAGCACCCGCTTGCCGGCGAGCTCCAGATCCGTCATTTTGATAACTGACATGGTTGCTCCTAACGTTATACCTAAACCACTGCAAGTGATCTAGGTTAGATACGACTATAACCAAAAAACGGCAAGTGCTGAGCACTTGCCGTCAATCTTGGACTTAGATTCTGCAATCTAACCCGCGTTGATCAAGGCCACCGTCGTATCCAACATGCGGTTTGAGAAACCCCACTCGTTGTCATACCAGGAGCAGACTTTGACCAGTTTACCGCCGATGACCCGGGTCAACCCGGCGTCGTAGCTCGAAGATACCGTGGTATGATTGAAATCGACAGATACCAGGGGTTCGTCACAGTAGGCGAGCACACCCTTAAGCTCACCCTCAGAGGCATTTTTGAGCAGCTCATTGATTTCTTCGACACTGGTTTCACGAGCGGCCTCGAAGGTCAGATCGACCATCGACACATTGATGGTCGGCACGCGAATCGCAAAGCCATCGAGCTTACCGTTCAATTCGGGCAATACCAACCCCACTGCGGCAGCAGCACCGGTACCGGTAGGAATCATGGATTGGGTAGCGGAACGGGCGCGCCGCAGGTCCGAATGGTAAACATCGGTGAGCACCTGATCATTGGTGTAAGAGTGGATGGTCGTCATCAAACCATTCACCAGCCCGATGCTGTCATGAAGCGGCTTGACCAATGGCGCCAAACAGTTGGTGGTGCATGAGGCATTGGAGATGACGGTATCGGAGGCCTTAAGAACACCGTGGTTTACGCCAAACACGACAGTGGCATCCACATCCTTGCCACCGGGAGCTGAGATGATGACCTTCTTGGCACCGGCATTGAGGTGGGGAGTGG
This sequence comes from Gammaproteobacteria bacterium, assembly GCA_024222475.1. Classification (GTDB taxonomy): domain Bacteria; phylum Pseudomonadota; class Gammaproteobacteria; order JAAEPA01; family JAAEPA01; genus JAAEPA01. The sequence continues at coordinate 4,096 of JAAEPA010000142.1, forward strand.
TCTTCTCTTTGGTACGGAACAGGCCGGTGCATTCCATTACCACATCGACATCCAGCTCTTGCCAAGGCAGTCTTGACGGATCCCGCTCAGCCACTACGCGAATCTTGTCTCCATTGACGATCATCGCATCGCCGTCGACTTCTACGGTGCCGTTGAATTTACCTTGGGCAGTATCATAACGAGTCAGATGCGCATTGGTATTGGCATCGCCCAGGTCATTGACCGCCACGATCTGGATCTCATCGGTCCGACCTGCCTCGTAGAGCGCTCTCAAAACATTACGACCGATACGGCCATAACCATTAATTGCTACTTTAATTGCCATTTAATTTCTCCGTTCTTAATAAAAACCATATAACCTAGATCCTGCAAGTGCTCGTGGTTACAGAGTATAAGATATTGATTCGTAGAGTGAATTTGAGACCGAGTAGAATCCTTATTGTGATTCCCAAAGGAGCAAATATCGCTATACGGATCAAGAGCTTGTGCTATGTGAGTGCGATCACTTGCAGGATCTAGGTAGAAAGCAATGCATCAGGAATGAGGACGAAATAAGTTCACCAAATGGCGCCGATTACGGGCAAGTTATTTCATCCTCACTTCTCAATTAATCCTGTGAATCTCTATCCCAACACCGCTAAGACATTTTTTACTATATTGTCTGCGGTCATGCCGAAATACTCCATAACCACATCCCCGGGGGCAGATTCTCCAAAACGATCGATACCGATCACCTTGCCGCCCAACCCGACATACTTGAACCAGCCATCGGAGACCCCGGCCTCGACCGCAACCCGAGCCGTGACGCCACTAGGTAGTACAGCCTCTTTATAGGACTCATCTTGGGCATCAAAAACAGAGGTACATGGCATCGAAATCACTCGGACCTTTCTGCCCTGCTGATTCAATTGATCAGCGGCCTCAATGGCGATACCCACCTCGGAACCAGTGGCAATGATGAGGCCCTCCGGGGCACCATCACAGTCCCTGATGACATAAGCACCACGACTAATATCGGCAATCTGCTCGGGAGTACGGTTTTGATGAGGTAGATTCTGGCGTGAAAATATCAGACTGCTAGGACCCTCTTTACGCTCTATGGCCTGCTTCCATGCGACCGCGGTCTCTACCACATCGCAGGGACGCCACACCGCCATGTTGGGAATCATCCGCAGGGTGGCCGTTTGCTCTACCCCCTGATGGGTGGGGCCATCCTCACCCAGCCCGACTGAATCATGGGTATACACAAATATGCTTCGAGCCTTCATCAACGCCGCCATCCGTAAGGCATTGCGTGCATATTCGGAAAACATCAGAAAGGTGGCGCCGTAGGGAATGAAGCCACCGTGCAGGGCCATACCGTTCATCATCGCCGACATGCCGAATTCCCTTACCCCGAAATAGATATAGTTACCGGCGCTATCATCCTTGGAGATGGGTTTGGAATCCGACCACTTGGTTAGGTTTGAGCCGGTCAAATCGGCTGAGCCACCGATCAACTCGGGCAATACGGGGCCATAGCCATCCAGGGTCATCAGCGAGGCCTTTCGCGAGGCTACGGTTTGCGCCTTGTCTACCGCCGCATCGATATAGGCTTGGGCCCGCTGCGACCAATCTGCGGGTAGCTCTCCAGCCATTCGCCGTTCGAATTCGGCAGCCTGTTCGGGATGAACTTCTTTGTAGGCCGCAAATCCGGCGTTCCATTCCTGCTCGGCCTGGGCACCACGGCCTTTACCATCCCAAGAAGCATAGTGTTCCTCTGGAATAACGAACGGGGCATGATCCCAACCGATAGTTTCTCGGACCAAGGCTACTTCGTCATCACCCAATGCGGCACCGTGACAGTCTTCCTTACCCTGTTTATTAGGCGAGCCCCAACCGATGATGGTCTTGCAACAGATTAAGCTAGGACGATTGGTTTCATTACGGGCCGTTTCAAGGGCCTCTTTGACGGCCTGCGCATCATGACCGTCCACATCCTTGACGACATGCCAGCCATAGGCGTCAAAACGCTTCGGTGTATCATCCGTGAACCAGCCTTCGACCTCACCATCGATAGAAATCCCATTATCGTCATAGAAGACGATCAATTTCCCCAGTCCCAGGGTTCCCGCCAAAGAACAAGCCTCATGAGAAATACCTTCCATAAGGCAACCGTCTCCGACGAAAACATAGGTATGATGATCTACGATTTCGTAACCCGGCTTGTTGAACTGCCCGGCAAGGGTCTTTTCGGCAATCGCCATACCAACGGCATTGGTAACGCCCTGCCCCAGGGGGCCGGTGGTAGTCTCAATGCCCGGGGCATAGCCGTATTCGGGGTGACCCGGCGTCTTGGAATGCAGCTGCCGAAATTGCTTTAGATCCTCTATCGACAAATCGTATCCCGTTAGATGCAACAACGAGTAGAGCAGCATGGAACCATGCCCATTGGACAACACGAATCTGTCGCGATCAACCCAGTCAGGGTTGGCGGGATTGTGCCGCATGAAATCATTCCAAAGGACCTCGGCGATATCAGCCATGCCCATAGGTGCCCCGGGGTGCCCTGAATTTGCTTTTTGTACAGCATCCATGCTCAACGCCCGTATGGCATTGGCGAGCTCTCTTCGTGATGGCATTGATACGCCTCCTATACCGTAAGCGAATAAACTTAAATTACTGTTAACCTAGAAAACCGCTGTGATGCTCTATTGGCCGTTTTCTGTAAAATACAAACTACTCCCTTCAAAATTAATAATAAAAGCGACCATTATTAAAAATAATGGTCGCGCATTGTTACCGAGCTGGTTTTCAGCGGCAATAGCCCAAATGGTGAGTTTTTTGAATTATTATTCTATTGAGGGGGTATAAAGCCATTGAGGGGGTATAAAGCCTTGCAATAATCAATTATCTGCCCATGGTTCCCGATAGATCCCACAGTTTCAAATTATAATTTTCTATGCGCCAATCAGTATTGCTATAGAAGCTCGTCCTATCACGCTTACTGACGCCATTTAATGGAACATCCGATACTGGGGATCTGATGCTCCGGTCCCTTACCCGTCTCAGCAAGCTGTTTCATCCCCTCGAACAGATCACGCCGCACGCCGGGGGGAGCCGTTTCCTTCCGGCTGGCATCCAAGCGTCCCCGATACTGTAATTCCAGCTCGCCATTATAGCCGAAGAAATCCGGCGTGCACACCGCACCATAGTCCTTTGCGATTTGCTGGCTTTCGTCTAACAGATACGAAAAGGGAAACTTAAACTCCTGCGCCACCTTGATCATGTTTTCAAAAGAATCTTCCGGATATTCAGCAGTATCATTGGACATGATGGCCACTGAGTTTATACCATAATCCAGCAATTCACGGGTATCCCGTACCAGCCGTTCACGCACAGCCTTGACGTAAGGGCAGTGATTGCAAATAAACATGACCAGCAGGCCCTTCTCTCCTCGGCAATCCTGCAATCGCCACTGTTTACCGTCCACACCAGGCAGCTCAAAATTAACAGCGGGCCTTCCAAAATCACAGATGGGGGTCTCTAAACTCACCATACTCCTGTCTCCTCTCTATAGACTTAAGGTAGTGCATGAATGCATTTGTACAGTTTAACCCATAGGACTAATTCCGTGAAAGCCAAAGCAGAGAGATTTTAAATACCCCTACGGCTGCGGGCGTCCCTGAACACGCCTGATAATAAGGGGGTCGGACCAAGCTACTTTATTGATTTCTTGGTATTTATGTCCAAATAAAAAGCGTTTTCAGTGTTTAGAGGCCCATTTTTAGACTCCGAATGGACGTCGTAAGCAACCTCCTGCTCTCGCAGTGCGTAATGGTCATCTACATCCCTTACCCTACGTCCTGATCCTCTTGGTTGTAGTTTTTCTCTAATTCCGTTAACAAACTTCACTATGTTGGTAGACCACTCGCCAATCTTTATCCCTTAAAACTTCTATTTTTACTCTAAAACGGGTCGTCTAAGCCCGGTAACAGACCGTTTCTAAGCATGTTTTCTTTATATATTATTGTCTTAGCTTGGTCCGACCCACCCCGAGACCCCTTGGTAGCAACCAAACGCCACTTTTGCCTGTCCGAGTGAATTTGCCTTGTTAGGGTTATTTGTCTATTATGTACGGCATTTCCGTACAACATGAGTTTTGAACTAATGGACACAATAAGTGTAAACAAATTCAGAGATAACCTGAAAAGTTTTGTAGAACAGGTAGTCAATCAACACATGCCGATTAAAGTAACGCGGCGTGCTGGAGAAGACTTTGTTGTAGTTGGTGCCGATGATTGGGAGCGTGAGCAAGAAACGCTATATGTCTTACAAAATAGTGATTTAATGAAACAAATAGCTGCTTCAATAGGTACCCACAAGAAGGCACTGGGATACAAGCCAACAGCCGAGGAAGTAGATGAGATCACTGGTGTTTGAGGGAAACACTTGGGCTATTTACGAAGAACTCAGACTAAGAGATAAACGATTGCATAAAACACTCTGTCGGATATTGAAAGAGATGTTGCGTGACAACCCTTCCACCGGAACTGGTAAACCTGAACAATTGAAACATACCCTCTCTGGTTTGTGGTCTCGCCGCATCAGTCAGAAAGACCGGGTTATCTATAAGTTTGATGATAAATACGTTTACGTATTCGCTATTGGAGGTCACTACGATCAGCTTTGACAGCCATAACGCCACATATAACTGTCAATTTCATATAGAGCAGAGCGAAGGGCACTGGTTCAGTCTGATTATCATATTAAGAGATTGATTAGTCTATACTATATTGCTTGAGGCAATGAGATCAATCGAGTGTATGGGGGGGTTGATATGGTGCTGAACCAAGTATGTTGTCCTTATTGTCATTCGGAGAAGTGCAAGGTTTGCCAGAGCTAT
>JAAEPA010000143.1 GCA_024222475.1 Gammaproteobacteria bacterium
ATCAACTTCGCCTTTCAGGAGGCGCAGAATGCGCTCTTTGGCAAAACTCACGGCTTCCGGGGTTCCCTTTTTGTAGAAGAGATGGGTCGCATCCCATATGTACGTGCAAGCATGGATAATGTCGAGGATGGGAATCGGTATCAAATTAGTGAAGTACTTCGGCAGAGCCGCCCAAAGCGAATCCTGCCCATCCATAATGCAGGGAATGGGTTTTTTCCCGTCGGGGTTACGAAGCTTGACTTCATGGGCCAGCCACCCGAATATCTCGTCGTAAGAAGGTCCCATCGTGCCGTTGGTATCTCGCAACAGCGAGGCCCTTACATGCTTGGCCACCGGCTTTGGTCTTGACGGGGTTTCCTCTTTCTTTTTAGCCTCCCGAAATAACGCATCCAAAATCTGTTCCGGCGTACGGAAAAAGGGATCCACCGTATAGGCCGCCCCCACTAAAGCCATCTTCTTCTTCCCCTTTTTCTCCTCTTCCTTTTCCTTCTTCCCGATATGAGGCGTAGGTGCGATTGGCTTGTCTTGGGTATTTGCCTCCCCTTCCTGTCGCATGACTACTCCCTTCCCATCGGCCTGGATCACCATCAAAGCCCCTTCTTCATCGGCCTTGGGGGCCGTCTCCCGCGCCCAGAAGGGCTTCACGCTTTTAGACATATCACGGTTCGTCCTCTCCAAACTGTTCACTGATTGGCCAAAGCCCAGGATTTTCCGGAGCACTTCACTCACCCGTGCAAAGGGCCCATCTACAGCCAGATCTTGGTCCCAATCCTGGAGTAAATACGAAAATTTCGATTCCGGAAGTGACAGTTGCGCATCCAATGGAACCCATTGAATTTTCTGCTTTTCACGTGTCCCATATGCCACTCGAAACAGCTCATATGGTCCAAATATTGATAAATACTCACGTTTATGTAGATCCTTCAAACGACGCACTTCCTCCCCACTTGGAAGAATAAGTTGTTCGCCTTGATCTCCGTCTCCGCATAATCTGAAAAACAGTTCATAGGCCGACCTCCCCATCTCAAGGACCTTCCGAAATATCCCTTCCTCCACTTCATGCGCAGCTTGGTGGGTCCTATAGGCATCCTCTACATATTTCTGCAGGTCTTCGACTTGGTCCATCAATTCATGACAGCTATTTTTTTGCTCACCTTTTGACTGATCAAACACAGCTCTATCCTCATAGTCAGATTATGATATTTCTTCCCTGACTATTTTTGATCTGACGGGTGTCGGCTGTCTAGCTTGTATTTTGTGTGGTTATTACCAAATTCAGGCGCGGACGACGGGTTGCACTCAAATGGATTCCTGGTTACCCATGTGACTCAGCTAAAAAACCTTGCCGGAACTGCTATACTTTAAGTATCAGAAATATATAGGCATCTGATGATGAAGAAGAACGCAATACAGTTCCAAAAGGGATTTAGTTTGCCGGAATTTTTTAATAAATACGGGACTGAGGATCAATGTGTCAAAGCTCTGTTTAAATGGCGCTGGCCAAGTGGTTTCGTTTGCCCAGAATGCGGCGATACCAAGTATTGCGCCCTGCATACGCGCCAATTGTACCAGTGCAATAACTGTCATCATCAAACATCATTGATCAGTAGAACAATTTTTGCGGATACTAAATTGCCTCTTACCATGTGGTTTCTCGCCATGTACCTCGTCACCCAGACGAAAAACGGAATTTCGGCCCTGGAGCTTAAACGGCAACTCGGTGTCAGCTACAATACGGCGTGGAGCGTAAAGCACAAGCTGATGCAGGTAATGAAGGAGCGAGATGATAGTCAACCGTTATCCGGTATAATTCAAATGGACGATGCGTATTGGGGCGGTGAACGTCACGGCGGTAAACGTGGTCGAGGTGCGTCTCACAAGGCGCCATTTGTTGCTGCTGTCGCCACCAATGAGGATCATCACCCAATAGCAATGCGATTCAGTAAACTGAAAGGGTTTCGTAAGACGGAAATTGCACGTTGGGCCCGCCGTCATCTGGAATCCTCAAGCACAGTTGTTTCCGATGGTTTGAATTGTTTTAGCGCCGTGGCTAATGCAGGCTGCAAACATATCCCTATCGTGACAGGCGGTGGTCCAGACAGTGTTAAGCATGAAGAATTCACATGGGTAAACACCATGATAGGAAACGTTAAGAATGCACTCTACGGTACCTATCATGCTA
>JAAEPA010000144.1 GCA_024222475.1 Gammaproteobacteria bacterium
AAATCCTATCTTGCGTTTGGTTACTTTGTTGAAATGGGTTGGATCTGGATCGATTTCCGTTCTGTGAGTATGACTGAAGCAAAGACGACTATACTCGTATATACGATATCATCTAGTACACAACAAATTCTATGGCATGTTCAATTCTGAGAGCCTGAAAGGGAGGGTAAAAAATGGGGATTATCGCGTTTGTTCGTTGCTTGAGTTTTAATCATTTACTGCAACTAGGAATACTGCTGTTGTGGCTGCCCTTAATCGGTTGCGGCAGTGGTAGCAGTGGTGGCGGTGACGGGGAAGGGCCGACGATTGACATCAGCTTTCCGTTGCCGAACTCTAATCTTGCCGGGGATACTGATCACATCACGCTCCGCGGTCGTGCTGTGGGGGCGGATGAGGTCAGCGTGAGCCAAGTACTCATTAATAACCGATCTTTCGCCGCGACTTTAAAACGTCCCCCGCCTGGATTGACCGATTCAGCCATCGCCGAATTTGATGATCAGGGCGATCTCTCGGGCTGGTCGGCTCAGATTGCATTATTGCGCCAGGATAACGACATCAAGATCGAGGCAACTGACGATCGTGGCCGCTCTAGAACAGTGACTCTCACGGTGCACAATACGCCATCGTTCGGTAACCGGGGAGGCCTGGCCCTGGATGCGGCTAACAACCGCGTCCTGTTGACGAGTACTGCTTTAGATTTCCTGGTGACGGTGGATCTGGATACCGGTAAGCGCTCGGTAATCTCGGATAGCAATACTGGCACTGGTCTTCCAGCGTTTGACTTTCCAACGAACATAGCTCTGGATGCGGCTCACAACCGAGCCTTAGTGATGGATCTTGGTTTAAAAACCCTGCTGGCGGTGGATCTGGATACTGGCGATCGCTTGGTAATCTCGGATAACAATAAAGGCACTGGTCCTGAGTTTATCAATCCAAGAGATGTGGCTCTGGATGCGGGTAACAATCGTGCCTTGGTGATAGATTACGGTTCAGATGCACGCGACAACCTATTAGATGCCCTGGTGGCGGTAAATCTGAATACCGGCAATCGCTCGGTTATCTCGGATAACAATTCAGCCACCGGTCCTGCATTTAAGTTCCCACGGACCATGGCTCTGGATGTGGCTCACAATCGTGCTTTGGTGATAGATTTTAGTTTTAATTCAGAAGACACAGAAGACGTCCTGCTGGCGGTGGATCTGGATACCGGCAATCGCTCGGTTATCTCGGATAACAACACACCAGGTACCGGTCCTGCGTTTAAATCTGCGGGGCCCGTGGTTCTGGATGCGGCTCACAACCGCGCCTTGGTGGGGGATTTTGGTTCAAAAGCCCTACTAGCGGTGGCTCTGGGCACCGGCAATCGGTCGGAAATCTCGGGTAGCGATACAGGCGTAGGCCCTGAGTTTCAATCTCCAAGAGCTATGGTTTTGGATGCGGCTCACAACCGCGCCTTGGTGGGAGATTTTGGGTTAAATTCCCTACTGGCGGTGGATCTGGATACCGGCAATCGCTCAGCAGTCTCGGAGAGTCACACAGGCACTGGCCCCGCATTTGAAAAGCTTCATGGTGCAGCCCTGGATGTGGTTAATAAGCGTATCTTAGTGGTAGAACCAAGTGCCTTGCTGGCAGTGGATTTGACTACCAGTAATCGCTCGGTAATCTCAGATAGCAACACTGGCGCCGGTACTGAGTTCATCAAAGCAAGTGATGTGGTCTTGGATGCGGTTAACAACCGTGCCTTAGTGATAGATTCTGGATTAAAAGCATTGCTGGCGGTGGATCTGGGGACCGGTAATCGTTCGGTAGTCTCGGATAGCAGCACTGGTGCTGGTTTTGAGTTTGACACTCCTGAGATCCTGGTACTGGATGCGGCTAACAACCGTGCCTTAATGATAGATTCTGGAATGAACGTCCTATTGGCAGTAGATCTGGGTACTGGCAACCGTTCGATAATCTCGGATACCAACACGGGCGCCGGTCCTGCGTTTGCCTCTCCAAGTGGTGTGGTCCTGGATGAGACTAACAATCGCGCCTTGGTGATAGATATCGGTTCAAGCAGGACTGACATGCTATTAGATGCTCTGCTGGCGGTGGATCTAGATACAGGTAATCGATCGATCATCTCAGATAGCAATACGTGTACCGGTCCGCCTGCGTTTAAATCTCCGAGCGGAGTGGCCTTGGATGAGGTTAATAACCGCGTCTTTGTGGCGGATTTAGGTACAAATACCCTGCTGACGGTAGATCTGGATACCGGTAATTGCTCAGCAATCTCAGATGAAGAAAATGGTGCTGGTCCTACGTTTACCACTCCAACGACCGTGGCCCTGGATGTGGTTAACAACCGTGCCTTCGTAATAGATTGGCATGTTAGAGCCCTAATGGCAGTGGATCTGCCTAGCGGCGATCGGGTAATAGTATCGCAGTAACATTAGACGCGCCACAGAACACATCCATCTAGAAT
>JAAEPA010000145.1 GCA_024222475.1 Gammaproteobacteria bacterium
CCCGTAGCGCGGGGGGCCGCCATCGGATCGCTGATCCGTGACCTAAAGATGTATAAACTATTTTTTTCAAGGTCGATACCTCAATTGTGGATTTTGTTAATAGTCATATTGTAGTCATATGGCCCGCCAATTCCCGTCATTCAATGAGGCTTATTGCCCTTCTCTGTGGCTTCAAAAAGCACTCAGTCCCTTTTCAGGAATGGAAAACCGAGTCCTCCGGACCCGGCTATTCCGTTCCATCTGGCCGCCAATCTGGCCAGGTTGCCGGCATGATTCGGTCCCGCATCGATGGACTTCACGCCCCCTCCTTTTTCACGACGCCGTCACTCCCACGAACTCTAAATGTTGCGGGTTCGACAACTTCTTTCGGGTAGCTAAAAACCAGACATGTGCCATCTTTTCCATTGGAAATTTCCACCTTCAGCTTTTCCTTCTTGATGATGTGCCGGAAATCCGCCAGAACCTTTTGAGGACGTTCGCCGGGACCTAAGTCCCAAAATATTGAGAGACCTTCTCGAGCTGCCTCCTTGCCCTCCAATAGAGCAAGAAGATATTTCTGGAAGCGCTCTTCAGAAAGCTTGGTCTGGGATTGACGGCGGTTGGTTTTTCTTTTCTTCCTGCTTTTGGCCATGAAATTATTATAACAGAAAACAATCGCGACAACACCAGACCCCTTCCTCTGAAAATGAGCTGGGGCCTGGAATTCTGGGGTTGCGGAACGGGACGGCGAGGGGCCGCGCCGTCTGGAACTGGGATTACTTGGGCGACCAGGCCTTGCGCCAGGAGAAGAGCGCCATGTCCTGTCGTCGTTCCCAAAGGCAGGGAGTATAAATTTTTCTCCGCCAGTGATCCCCAGGATCGCGAGGTCGTTGGACACGATATCTCGGCCATTGACCCAAAAACCTCAAAGAAATACCCAAGGTTTCTTTTCCATTGCGCCGGACGACCTCTGCCGGGCACGGATCTTAAACCGACTAAATGCAACCAACTTTCATGGGGAACCAAGGTCAAATGAATCGGAACCAAGGTTAAATGAATCGGAACCAAGGTTAAACTCTAATTAATTCTCGATTGAAAACCGGCTAAGTCCATGTCATCAATCACTTATGATGATGACTCGTTCTATCAAAGAGACCATGCGGCAGGAAGGCCAACGTCGGGATTATGCCCGCCGTCATGTAAAAGGATGGACCGCCGCCCGCCATTTCATGAGCGAGTCCTTGCGCCTCGTCAATGAAAATAACGTGCGTAAGTGGATCCCGTCCATGCCGCAGTTTCGCGCCTTGAAAGGTAAGTATTTCACCGGAAAACGCTTTTTCATCGAGGCCGACCCCGAGCGCCGGTTGTTAATCGGTTCTCTGGGATGGTTCCCCCACCCGGAGCACCCTCAGGGCCACCCGCAAATGATGCGCGTGCCAACCGAGGTGAAGTTTTCGGCCCTTTGGGAGATTCAAAAGAAGATCGGCCAGGTATGCCTTGACGAGGGGCTATACTGGCGGATCATCATCGATCCAAGCTTTGCCGAGGACGCGGAAAACTGGGCCTGGTTGTGGTACCAGGCCCCAGAGGAAGAACCTCCGCCACCGGTCAAAGAACCTTTGCCCGCCGGGCCGGTTCGGACGGTGACCGACACCGCCTATTACCTCACGCGGCCGCCGTACCCGGTGAAGGCTTGGCCCGACGACAAGCCGTATTATCGAGAAGTGGGGGAGGGGAAGCTTTTTCATTGTGAGACGTTGAGTCAGACCCAGGCACGCGACGGACAGATCGAGCAGGACGACCACGGCAAGCCGTTGACGTTTCGGCGGATGCCGTTTGGTGTTCTCCCCACCCATATATTAGACACCTTGTATGCAATCTATCGGGCCACCGGTTCGCCACTGGTGGCGTTTTGGAACGCACGCGAGTTAGTGAGCACATTTGGGTACGCATACGGCGAGGACAGCCGCAAGCGTATCGCCGATTGCCTATGGGATATGTTCCACACCAAGCTATCGATTGTTGACCCACGTTATCGCCAGGGCCTCGACATAAGCCCCTTTGCGGGGTGCAGCCTTTGGACGGATACCCCAGCCAACATCGACACGATCGGCCGCCGGAATTGGGGAAGGACGAAGAAGACGCCCGAAGGCCAGAGTTATCTTTTTTCTTCGTTCGTGTTGCTCTCGCCCGCGTTCCTTCGTTGGTGTGAAGCCCAACGGCAATATGAGCTGGATTGGCAGCTTTTAAACCAGATCAAAGGCAAAGAAAAGCAATGGCATTTTTATCGCAAAGCCGTAGAGTTAGGCCGCCGCCACGCCGGTAGCGTGCCCCTTGGCGGCAAATACGGCTTGCTTGCCGAGCTTGGTTATGACATCAGCACTACCAAGCTTTACACCGAAGCCAAGCACCGATTCAAAAAGGTTGTGAAGGCGCTTAACGCTTTGACCAAGCAATGTTATGGCCGCGCCTTTGCGTGCCCTCATAACGTCACAGGAGACCAATTGAACCATTTCCCATGGCGGCCGCTGAAGCAGCACCGCCAGCCGCCGGAATCATTCCCGATTCCGAGCGCCACAACTGAAATGCTGAAAGACAGGATCGACCCGGCGGCGTTTGAAGCGTTCCGGTGTGATGCGATGGCTGTCCGCCGAGAACGGTTGATCATTGAGGAGGCGCCACCCGCCCAAGTTTAACGAAAAGTACGACCCACGTACGCACCACTGAAAATATAACTAGCTGTAATTAAGTTATTTAAACGCTCAGGTGAGCGCAATAGTAGTGGTGTCTTTGCTCAAATCACGAGATGTTTTGCACAGTACAGCCGAGCAGTCGCCGATCAAGCCTGGTGTGACCGACCCGCTCACAGACGGACGAGGACGCCGCGCCGACTAAGCCGGAGTGATCCCCGCTCACAGACGACGGGGCCGCACCCATCAGGGTATATGGAAAAGCCCAAAGTTTTCCACAATTGGACCTAAAAACGCGCAGGTGAGCGCAATGACTACGAAAAAACCCGCTTTTTCCGTTCGAAACGCAGACCAGGAGCCGAAAAAGTACGTTTCAAGTACGTTTAAAAAACGCGCAGGTGAGCGCAATAAAACGCGCAGGTGAGCGCAATCATACCCAGACCTATAAGGTAACCATCTATTGGGAACCATGAACCCACCCTGTGGAAAACTTCCTCTCCGGTGAACTTCTCCACCGGCTCAACACTGACACACGCCGCCCCCCCGCCCTGGACTACCCACCGCCGAAGAGCTGGCCGCTGATATTATTCTTTCTCGCTCGCAGGGGCGGGAGGGGCGGGAAAAAGACGCTCTTTTGCTTTGTGGAGAGTGCGACCCAGGTAATCGAGCACTCGGTGTTTTTCGGTGATCCCTGGCCGTTGCATGATTACCTCACAGACTGCCCCATCGGACCAACCGGCCGCGACCATTTCAATTGCAATCCACAGGTCAATAATGTTTCCGTTGGGCGAGGCCGACCACGGTTTATCTTTGTTACGCGTCAATATCGCCGCCCGCCGTTGTTGGTATGTTCCAAGTGGCTCGCTTCCTTCTGCCGGCACTTCCGTGATCAGCTCACTCGCCATGACTGCCGACCCGGCAGAACGGCCGGTCACCGGTTGTCGGTCTTGCTTTTCCAATTGGCGCCGTGCCGCAATGAGATGACGACGACCCGCCGGCGCAACGACGCCGGTTGCTTCGTGGACTTTCACGAACGGGAAGAGGCCGCTTTCTTGCTGATAATCAGGCTTGCGATTTGTGAGGCCGCCCAAACGCCCGAAGTGCCGCCAATCAGCCGAGCCGGGATCTGCCCCGAACCGTTCCGCCAGCAACCGCACCGCACGGGAGACAAGCCGCGTTTCAAGCGGTTTCCGTTCCTTGTTTTCAATCAGTTTCACCCAGACTTGAAGATTGCCCGGCGAGGTTTCCACCACGCAGGCCGGGGGGAACCCGGCCGCCGTCATCGCCTCGACCGTGGCGCGGCTCACGTCATCGAGGAGGATGACACCCACCGGTACGGCAGGCCGAACGTAGATAGCTGCGCCTTGGGTGTTCCACGCACGCAGAGCCGCCACGCTTCTTATTACCGTTTCACATTGCCATTGCCGGGTTTTGATCGAGCCATCAGGCCAGAGGCCCGCCACGTCGAAAATCGTGGAGGCCGGCCCGAGCGCTTTCAATTGCCGCAGAATCGCGGCCGAGGTACGATCCATTTTCATGTGATGAGCTCTATGTGTGTTGTGCAATACAAAACTGGTGCCAGCTCCGGAGCCGGTTTACTTCCTGGCACGCCACATCGCCGACGGGAAAGGTTTTCATAACGAACCTCAAGAAATAAAATTACAGGCGATAAAAATCATAGCATGGAGAAATTAAAAGCGAAATTTCAAATTAGGATAAAAGAATTTCATGGCTGAAGGCGGACCACGATTCGAAAACACCCCCGTATGCCCGCGAAAATGGCCACTAATGGACATTTGACCGGAAGCCGACGGCTACCACGACCATCGATCTGAAAACGAAGGAGAAGGCCGCTACGGGCCCTTTTGCGGCAAAATGAAAACGATCCTGTACAGATTGCGCTGTAAACGGTCGCTACCCTTGGTTGTTGAAACCGGCCCACGATTCGATAACAGCCCCATATTCCTGCGAAAATAACCACCAACGGCCATTTGATGGGAAACCGACCCTTACCCCGAAAACGAATCAGAAGGCTGCTGAGGGCCATTTTATGGCAAAATGAAAAAGGTTCTGAACAGATTTTGTTGCCAACGGTCACTGCACCCGCCCGTATTCCCGGGACGATATCCCGGAAAGGATCACTTCGGTAGTGGCTGCTTGACCGGCTCAGGCCCACCGAAGAGGGTCGTGGTGGTTTTCTTTGTGGATTCGACAGGTTCCGCGGAGAGGATCCGGGTTCCAGGTTCTCTACCGAAATAGACTAGATTTGTTGATTTTTACTCGCGAATAAGCATGCCTTCTGATTTTTTTTGATTCGGCCTGAGGCTGGGGTGCATAGTAATCGTCATTGGGTTTTCTCTGAGTTTTATATTTTTTTGTATGTTTTTATTTTAGCCGTCTACTGTATTGTCTGTATGTTTTGCCATTTTTGGTTGTTCGCTGAATTCAAATCTTTGAACGGTTTAAACAGGACCAATGGCTTGTACTTTTTTCCCCAATATGGCCATTTGGCTTTGCCAGATGATTGACCTTTCTTTTATCTCCATGGGGTAATCCTTCTGCCTTGTTTGAAGCGAACGAGTATTCTAAAAGAGATTTTATAAGAACATTGCATTGCCGGCCTCCCCCGGGTGAGGGTTTAGGGTACCCCCTGTTTCCGGATTTTGGCGTTGGGTCACGGGTTGGTCAAGCACAAAGCCGGTTCCTCCCGCCGGCTCGCAAGCTCGCCGGCTCCTTCCCACTTTGAGCTTGACCAACCCGCGCCCCAACGCCTTTTCAATCCAAAACAGGGGGTACCCTAAACCCTCATCCGAAGGAGTCCGACAATGCAATGTACTTTTAAAATCTCCGGAATGCTCGTTCGCTTCAAACAAGTCCGAAATGGCTACACGATGGCGATAAAAGAACGGTTTGTCAATCATCTGGCTA